>JAMDDW010000036.1 GCA_023488405.1 Candidatus Parvarchaeota archaeon
AAGTGAAAGTGACGGGCCCCCTATGAATTCTTTCGGAATTTCCTTCTCTACTGAAAATATGTCTTCTATGGAGTTTATCTTCTTTCCAACCAGCTTTTTTAAATAGTCATTGAAGTTTTTTATCTCGTCATCTATGCCTTTGCTGAACTGGTTCACTTCATATTTACTGTTGCTTTCTCCCGCAGGAGATGAACCCCGAAATTTGCCCTTATCGGTAGTAAGCATGACTTCAACTGTGAAGTTGGAATTTGCATTCAGTATTTTAAGTGCTTTTATTTCTTTTATTTCCATTTTTATTGTATAAATTCATTTTATTTAAACATTTTTTCCACTTTTAGTATCTTTCCGGAAAAATCAACGTTTTCTCCCTTTCCCTTCCCTGAAATTATTGACATGGCTTTTTTTACAGTATTGTTTATGTTATTTGTATTGTCTATCTGGAAGACTTTTTTCCCCATCTGCAATGCCTCTGCATACGTTCCGTTCATTGCCTCAAAAAGAGCGTTATCATAGATTTTTTCTTTTTTGTACCCTCTTTTTTCAAGTCTTCTTGCAAGTATTAGCGGGTTGGTCCTAAGCAATATCACAAAATCTATACTTTTTGACCTTATGAAGTGTGATAAGTGGGAAACTACAAGTAAATTGTTCTTTTTGTTCTTTTGAAAGGCATCGTTTACCTCTTTGAGTGTTACTTCTCTTTCTTTTTTTCCTTTTTTAAGAATTCCGTTTAAATCCAATATGTCATAATCGGTTTTTCTTGCAAGCTCCTTTGCTAAGGTATGTTTACCGGTTCCAGGCGTACCTGATATTGCTATTATCATAGCTTATGAAAATTTTTAATATATTTATACTGATTATTATCATAAGATAAGATGGACTCTGTGGAAAACAGATCAAAGCTTTATTACCTTTTATCAAGTCTAGATATCGACGATGATAAATCAATAGACCATATTTTAAAAGACAGCGCAGATGAATCTACAGCAGATGCCGTAAAAAAACTTAACAAGGATTTTATATATAAAAAATATGGAAAAGATGGCCTAGAAAGATACCTAAGAAGCGTTCTTAATTACTGGGATGATTACAGAAGCAATGAATCTGTAACTAACAAGGAATTCAAAAAGAAGCATGTCCTATCAAGCATACTACTGTCTCCAGCTAAATTCGTTGCAAAAACATATGATTACATCTTAAGAAAGACAAACAGTCATTTCGTATCGACAACTGCAATGGGTACGCTTGCTGGGGGAATAGCTTCGCTTGCAACATTTATTGGTGAAACAGCTTATTTCTCACATTCTTTGCACATACCTTTTACAGGTCTTTTTGCCGAGGAAATTATGATAAATTGGCCAGCCATAGCGCAAGTACCTATAATAACCGGCTTGATATCTGCATTGTCCATTGCGTTTATAGTGGGGGGAACTTCGGCTGTATTCAACCATAAAAAATTAACAAATGAAGAAATAGAGTATGACATTAAAAAATACAGCAGGGAATTCCAGGACACATTTGACAGCTACAATAAAGCATTATTTAATTCGAAAATAGAACCGTCATTAGAAAACCTGAATGCAATTTACATGCTTTCTTCTACAAAGGCATATAAAAGTGCAATAGGTTCGGAGGAAAGCCTGAGGGAATATGAAAAATCAATGATGCCCTATATTTCTAAGACACTTAAAAAACATATTAATTACAAACTTATCTTTCATCATTCTCCAAAGGGAGTTGGCGGATTCACATTGATATATAACTCCTTACTTGGCAAGCTTGCAAAGAAGAATTCATACAGCCCTGTTTTTCTGAACACTGAAAGGTTAAATGCAGTCCCCGAGTATCTTTTCGCGCTTTTCCATGAGTTGTCACACGGAGCAGGTGCAACTACAGAGCAGATGGCAAGCTATTATGCTGAAAAAGCGATGGATTCAGTGAAGGAAGATTTTCCATTGGAGGGTTATGACCTTTTCCTTTCAGTTAACAGGTTAGAATCGGCAATTTCCGCCCTTTCCAGAAAATTTAAGTCCAATAGTGATTTCCTTTCCGAACTTGAGAAATTAAACCTCCCGCGTTTTGTAGAAGAATCGTTCAATTACAGCTTTAATCCAATATTCTCGGTTTCATTTCCCGTAAATGAAGCTCTATACGGGGGGTTAATTGAATCAAAGTTCTCTGGACTTTATGCATCAGGCCCGTATCTTGCCAAAAAGATGGTTGAAAAAGGCATAATTAAAACCTTTTAATTTATACAAGATTTATCTTTATCTTAGGATGGAAGAGGAAAATATTATAAGGATGCTTAACAAAACCGATAAGATTTTGCTTTCTGCTCTTGAAAATGGGGAAATGTTTTCAAGTGAAATAGAGATAAAATATGCCTTAGAGAGAGCCGCAGTAATAAACTCAGCAAGGAAACTTTTTTCTCTTAACTTGGTAAAAGTTGATAACATAACAGCAAGTACTCTTAGGCTTACTTCTCTGGGCCAGAAATATTTGAAGGAGGGCCTTCCAGAATACAGAGTATTTGATCTTGTAAGACGCAACAAGACGGTAGAATACAAGCAGCTTTTTTCAAGCGTTCCAATGGAAAAAGATGAGCTAAATGCCGCTATAGGGGTATTGAAAAGGATGCTGGCAATAAATATTGAAGGAGGTAAAATAACTGTAAATCCGGATAAATCTGCAAGGGTGGAAGAGCAAAATAGTGTCTTGGCGGCAGTGGAAAAAGAACAGAATGTAAGTTATGAGGGCATTGCAGACCTTTTAAGGCGCGGAATAATTGAACAAGTGAGCGAAATAAGGGAAAAATTCTCGATAACACAGGCTGGAATAAAAGTGTTAAAAAACAGTGATTTCAAAGTGGAGTACATAGACAAACTCTCTTCAAATAACATTAAAAACTGGAACGGTTTGAAATTCAGGGAATACAGCGAAAAACCAGAGATACTTGATTCTTTATCCGGTAAACTTAATGTGAAGACCAAATTTATCTCATTGATAAAAGATGCCATGGTTTCAATGGGATTTTCCGAAATGCACAGTAATTACGTTGAGTCAACATTTTGGAATTTTGATGTTATGATGTTCAGGCAAGATCACCCCGACAGGGATATACAGGATACAGTTTACTTGGATGGAGGAAAGGCCAGCATACCGGCAAAGCTTCTCAAGAACGTAAAGGGCGTTTATGAACACGGATTCTTTTCTTCCAAATACAATGAATCCCTAGGGTATAGAAGAACGTTTGATAAATCTAAAAGCGATTCTCTCATAATGCGCGGGCATACTACTGCAACAACCTTCAGGTATATCTATGAATTCATATCAAAAAACAAGGATAAGCCTGCAAAGTTCTTTTCAGTCGACAAGGGATTCAGGAATGAAACCATGGATAATACCCACTTATTGGAGCTTTATCAGATAGAAGGAATAGTATACGATGACAACCTTACTGTTTCTGACCTTATAGGCTACATAAAACAATTTTACAAAAAAATAGGAATAGAAAACATAAGACTTAAACCGACGTACAATCCTTACACAGAACCAAGTTTAGAGATACAGGCCTTCAGCCCCAAGCTTAAAAGATGGCTTGAGGTGGGAAATTCAGGAGTGTTTAGGCCTGAAACCCTTAAGCCGTTTGGGATAACCAAAAACATAGTCGCATGGGGTTTTGGAATGGAAAGAATGCTGAATCTTAAATTAGGCATGTCGGATATACGGGATCTTTACGGCGCTTATACAGACTTGGATCTTTTAGGGGAAA
>JAMDDW010000004.1 GCA_023488405.1 Candidatus Parvarchaeota archaeon
TGAAGATGACTTTGCTGGAATTAAAAAACAGGAGGTATAAAATGGAAAACAAAGGAAAGGAAAAGCAGAAATCGACAAAAATTGGCAGTTTGAATGACGTGCTGTCACAAAACAGTGATTTTGTTCATATCAGAAGCTAAAAATGGCTTTTGTATAAGAGATTACAGAGAAGATACCAGAAGAAAAGAAAACGCTATAAAATCAAGTATGTCTGTGTATGTGATTCTACCTATGAACCAAAGCGGTTGTCATCGGACCGCATGCCTCTATACTTTTAAGTGATTTCATTTAATTACTTGAATGCTGCATATATTTAAGGCTTTCTTTTTCTTTAACCATTTTTATCCGTTTAGACTATAGATAAGTCTAATCAAAAAGGTCTATAGTCAAAGTACATTCATTGACTTTAGGTGCTTTATTTCGTCATAACTTACTTTCAGGAGTTCAGCAAAATCTGAATTGTAATCTATATACATTTTTCTAAAATGCTCCATTATGCTTTCATTTTCTTCATTTATTTTCGTTTTGTAATATCTTTCGTAGGCTTTTGCAGTACTAGGTACTAATCTCTTTAGGATAGGATCTTCATTTATCGGTTCAACAAGTATTTCACTGAGGTTCCATGCCAACCCTGGCTTATTGAACTCTTTTTCGTTGAAATTCTTAAATACCTGCTTCCACTTCTCAAAGAAAAGAAAATGAGTTATTTCATGTAGACATATCCCTTTTCGTGCCTCAACATTTGCAAATGCTTCAACAAAAAACGACCAAGTGTCTAAATCTCTTGGGCATATTTCATTGAGAGTCATAAACCCTGTTATATTTTTATCAGGCCATTCAATGTCCATAATCTCCCGTAGCCTTTTCATGACTTTATAGTGTATTTTGCCCCACTCGATTTGCAGTAACTGCCTGCTTGCTTGTATATCCTTTAATCGTAGTTCGTAAACACTTTCAACGTATTTTATGATTTTTGCCTTTCCACTTATTTTTAATGGTATACCATTAGGATGTTCTATGCATACTATTTCATCTTTTTCCTTAGATATCTCAAAGCTGATATTGGGGTACTCTGCCATTATCATTCTATTTAATTTATGTATTTAAGTTTAAATTAGTTTTATGCAGTTTATTTAATGAATTAGACCTTTTACTTTTAAGCATTAACGTCTTGATAAATAACGTGTATTCTACTTTCAACTTATGTTCTTCAACATTATAATTTCATCGAAATATCTGCCTTTATCTTTTAAAGTACCTTTCAGTAAACCCGCTTTCTTAAATCCTAATTTTTTATATAAGTGTATTGCTCTATAATTGTTTGCGAAAACGGAAAGCGTTACGATTTTTATTCCTTCTTTACGTGCATATTTCAGTGCTTGATTCATCATCAATTTACCTATTCCCCTGTCTCTGTACTCTTTTTTTATGGATATGCCCAACTCTCCAACATGCATCGATTTTCCATGTAATCTCTTTATTTGGATATTCCCTATTAGGTTGTTGTCGGCTTCGGCTAAAAATTGAATCCTATTTTTTTCCTTAATCTCTTTTATAGCCTTTTTAACGTGTTCTTCCTCCTCCTTTCTATTCACTTTTGCATTTGAGCCTATGGGGGCATGCTCTTCAACTAATTCATTTATAAGGTTCATCAATTGAATTGAATCATTTTTAGAAGGGTAACGCAATAAAATTATAGTGCCGTCTTTGGCCTTATAAAACGTTCCTTTCTGTAAGTCCATTATATTGTTTTTATCTTTCAGTATTTAAGTTTTCTAATTTTGCAATAGTGACTTAACAACTCTAAAAATAACCTCTCTACTTTCGTTTCTTTTGTTTTTCTTGTTTTTGTGCTTTTGGGAGAAAAATTCTTCCTTGTGCAGGGGCCTATCTCCAACTTCTAGTATACCTGCTGCTTTCTTATCAAAAGCTGCAGACAAACGGTACAAAGCGGATAGTTCCATGTCTATCGTAGAAATATTCATCTGCTTAAAAAATTCCAATAGCTCAGTAGTCTCTCCATAGAATAATTCCACGGTTGCATTGTTGTCGTTTTTAACCTTTAGACTATAGTTCTGTGCAAATCTATTTGTTTCTTTTGTAAGTTTGTCAACAAGGGCGTTGTTTCCAACAGGTAAAAATTCAAAGGCATTGACATATTCTGAACTTAATTCTTCCCAAGGAAGTACAAATTTAGGTATATTTATATCCCCAGTATCAAGATCATCAATTAATGATGCAGATGTTCCTAAAAATATAATCTCTTTAACCTTTGGATTTTTAGCCAATATATAAAATCTGTCGGTTGCTTCAGCTATGCCTCTGTTTATGAAAAGGAAAAGGGTGTCTTTTATCCTATAATTGTTCTCCAGTTTGCTCAGATGCCTGTCACCAGTCTTTAAGATTTCAACTTTGAATTCCTTTCTTAGTCTGTCAATCCAATCATTGGGGAATACTCTGTCCCATTCTATTGGGCAGACTATGACCCTTTTGGTCAGCTCTTCAACGCCGAACTCTTCAATTAAAATCTCCTTTTTATTGACCTGCGAATAGTATACCATTTTTTGTTATACCATTACTGATTTAAATTTCTTTTAAATATTGGATTTATTGAAATCATTGGAGAATTTACCGTTTTTCGATTAAAATTTGGCAAACACTTTTATATGATTAACTGTTTAAACTAATATGGAATTATTCCACAGAAAATTTAAGTGTGAAACATGCGGAGAAGAGTTCAAAAGCAAGGAAGAACTCGAGGAACATATGAAGGTGCACATGCAGCCTGAACAGCAGGAACCTCAGCAAAATGCTGAGCAGCCTATGGAACCCCAACAGGGGATGGGCCAACAAGAGACTGTGCAACCAAGTGTTTCGGAAAAACCTGAAGAGGAAAAGCAGGAAACTGCAGCGGATTCAAACCCTAGTGCAGAGTCAAATCCTGAAGCTCCTTCAGAAGAACCGCAGCAGGATCAGGGTAACCAGCAGTAATTTTTTTTGGTGATTCTGCAAAGAATTAACATTCATTTATTAAGGGTTGTGAAATTCAACCCTGCTTTATTTTCATTATATATCTACAATAAACTCACCAATGTTGTTGAAGTATTCTGAACTATTAGGACATTTCAGCATTATCCTGTTGCCTATGAAATAATCCTTTGAGTCTATATCTATGCTGTGCTTTTGTCCACATAAACGGCAGGTTTCTACCGTTATAGTCAGAGTTTTGAATGAAAAAAGCTCGTTTAAAACGTCGGTCACATGCCTTATTGCTTCCAATGCATGGAAGTCCTCAACTAGTTTGTCTTCATGAGTATAATTCCTAAGTGATTTAAGGTACTGCAGTATCTCCTTGTCCTTTACAGGGTTTTCGTCGCATTGGATTAAATCAAACAGCCTTGCATAGCTTAATTTTATAATTCTTTTGTTATTGTTTTTGTCTTTGTAGTGTATTTCTTTGATGTTGTTTTCATTCAAGTAGTGTTTGAGGCCTTGCTCTAAGCATCTAACAGCTAAGGATAATGCTGCATCTGGGCACCCATAAAGAAATGAATGTATTGTTTCGGAGTAAAGCAGCTTGAACTCGTTTTTTGTGTTTGAAAAATTGTGGGGATAAACAACCCTAGTTTGTATCAGCATGTTAAGCCTGTTGCTGTAATTATCAACTGTCACAAGGTTTGGAACCGCTGGAAAGGATATCCCTGCCATTTATTATTATGCCTTGCTGGATATATTAATTATTGTTTAACTAAAATCAACTGCATTTCAAAGTATTTCCTATCAAAGAATAGGAAGAATCAAATATTTTTTCATTGCTAGATGAAAAATCTGCGCCGAATTCAAAACAGATAGTTGAGTTCTTAACATACAATTCAATAGCTGCCGAATAAAAGGGTACTCTTGTAATATTGAATATCTTGCTGCTTCCGTATATTAATTGTATTCCTACATTATTTGACATATTCACAAAGAACATCTGTGAAGGCAGGTACTTTCCTAGGTTTTTGCCACTTTCACTAGAGTATAGATATTTTGTAGCATTTATCGGAAAGCTGGAATTTACTAAAGTTATGTTGAGTCTTTTAAGGTAAGATTCGAATTTAGAGGGGGAAAGACTCAGTATGCTTATGTTATCCGAAGAGTTTATTTTTTGCTTACCGGTTATTATGAAGTAAAACTGGCTTAACTCCGGGAAATATCCATCTAAGTAAGCTCTGGCGTTTTTGGAGTTGTTTTGTTTGGTGTATTGGGTTATGTTTAATGCCTTCAGATTAGACGCAAATTCGGGAGAGTTGCCGATGGCAGAAACTATAAATGAAGTGGGCAATAAAACGTTTATACTGGTATTTTTGAGTATTCTTGTAAGGTTATTAGTGCTTGCGTTTGAGGAGTTGCTTAATGAAAGCAATGGGCCTGCAGATGCAAAAATGCCATTCAAGTTTATATTTACAAGGGAGTTTGGATAACTGTAATTTATAGCTGTGGAATGAAAAGTGCTCCTTCCTAAGGAGCCTGTAAAGATAGAAAACAGTGACTGGCTGCCAAGGTTTGATAATGAGCTAGATTGGAGCGGGAAAAAAGCATACAATACTGCAAAAAACACAAATATAAGAAAAGCGGCTGCAAAAAAGAAGCCCACTCCCGGGAGAACATCTTCAAGCCCACCATTCATATCTTTCCAGCTGGTTAGAATTGATATTATTATTGCAGCATAAACTAATATCAGTATATAAAAAATATACCCTGATAAGGTAAGGTTAAACGAAATTCCCGCTATAGTTATTCCTATCAATGAAGAAACAGACAAAAGGATTGCAAGTATCCCTCCTTTTACTCTCCTTTCCTTTAGCCATTTACTGCTGGTATGGAAAAGCCTGCTTAGTATGATAATTGAAATGCCCAATACTATCCCCACTCCTGATATAAATCCTATATCTGAAGGCAAGAATACGGAGATTACTGACTTAGGTAGGAATGTACTTAATACGTTTACACCCAAAAAAATAAGCAGCCCAGTGAATAGAAACGCCAATCCAATTATTAGTGAGATAAATCCTATTATTGATAGAAGGATACGTGCGGCGCCGGCGGTATTTCCTTTCATACAAATTAATAAAGTTCTTTATATAAAAATATCTAACTGCCAGAGTAGTAATAGGTTATTGATATTGGTTTTTAATAATTAACTATTTAATATAAAACTGCATATCAATAAAATGGATGAAAAATCGGAATTAATTAAAATGTTTGATTTAACTGGAAAGTCAGCTATAGTAACCGGCGCTTCAAGCGGTTTGGGTATAAGTTTCACGGAAGCTTTGGCAGAAGCCGGCGCTGATGTTGTAATATGTGCTAGAAGGGACGAAAAATTGATAGAAAATGCAAACAGAATAAGCAAGTACACAAATAGAAAGATAATACCCGTAAAGGCAGATCTGACAAAAGAAGAGGATATAATTAATGTTGTTAAGGTTGCAGAGGAAAAACTTCAGAAAATAGACATACTAATAAATAATGCCGGCTCTGCCGTAGCGGGGCCCTCTTTAAACTTAAAAAAGGAAGATTGGCAGAAAGTTCTTGACGTTGATATCTCTGCGGTATTTGTCTTTTCACAGAAGGTAATAGCAAGCATGATTGCTCACAACTTAAAGGGGAGCATAATAAACATAGCATCAATTTATGGGTTATTCGGAGATATAATACCTGCTGCACCCTATTATGCCAGCAAAGGTGCGGTGGTAAATCTTACGAGGGCAATGGCGGTTGAATTTGCTGGCCAGAATATAAGGATAAATGCAATTGCCCCCGGATTTTTCCCAAGCGAAATGACAAATGATCTATTAAAAGACAAAGCTATACTTGATCATATTACACAGAGGACTCCAATGGAAAGAGTAGGGAATCCTAATGAACTTAAGGGTGCAGCAGTATTTCTTGCTTCCAATGCTTCTTCTTATATTACAGGACACATTCTTGCAGTTGACGGAGGATGGAGTGCAGTCTGACCCTATACGGTAGAATCAAATGATAAAAATTTGAAGTACTACATTGAAAATTACAGAAACTTAAGGGATGTAACCTTATGCTATCTTTTTGATAAAAATACAAATAAAATACTCATAGCAATGAAAAAAAGGGGATTCGGTGCCGGAAAGCTTAACGGTGTAGGCGGTAAAGTTGAAAAAGGAGAAAGCATAACCGATGCACTTCTTAGGGAAACAAAGGAAGAAATCAATGTAAATCTTAAGGAGTTTGAAAAAGTTGCAGTGATAAATTTTTATTTTAAGAATAATCCATCAGATAAGGATTTTAACCAGAGAGCACACGTATTTATTGCTTATAAGTGGGAAGGAGAACCGGTTGAAAGCGAGGAGATGGCTCCGCAATGGATGGATATTAAGGGATTACCGCTTGAAAAAATGTGGTCTGACGATAAATATTGGCTGCCCGATATTCTTTTGGGAAAAAAGATAACCGCATATTTTTTGTTTAATGATGATAACAGCATAGCGGAAATGGAAATAAAGGAAACAGATAGCTTTTAATCTTCTAATTTAAATAGTCCAGTTTAAAATTTTTGATGAAATTAGCCATTCCAGAATTAACTTCATTTATGTAGACTTTGCCAGTAGAAACTGCTGAAATTTCATAAAGACTTGAATTTGTTACTCCTAAAACAGTTATTACATCATAGGATGACAGATTTGCTACTACTTTTATCGCAGGTATGGCGTCTAAGGTTATGTTGGATATGGAGATGCTAGGTATGCCTAAAAAGGTATGGTAGTAGTAACTAAGATTTTTAGTGGTGTTCGACACTCCCAGCAATATGGTTGTGCCATTTATTCCATTAGTTGAAGAGCCATTTTCCATTGCTAATACGGCATTTCCTGCCCCAAAAAGATAGTAATTTTCAAATACCCCTGGATTAATTCCCTCATCAGCAGCTGCAGTGGGAGACAGATATATTTGATTCAGTCCTGGAAAGCTGTCTGAAACCAAGGCAGTCAAATCAGCGTTTGCAGCAAGGGCTTTAGTGCTATTTGTAGGAGCTGCCGGCATAATATTTAGCTCTCCAATAGTTTGTAATAAACTGCTTTCGTTCAAAGTATAAGAGCCGGATGGAAGAGAAGACAGAATTGAGACTGATGACGGAGCAGGATTAAATGCCGATTTAAAGGAAGCAGATAGCACTATATCGGAGAAGTTTGGCATTGAACCCGCGTTTCCATATGAATTAAAGAGACTTGTTATTGCTGATGAATCTCTTGTCAGGTTAAGCACAAAACTGCCATTCAAAGGTATGCCATAGGTATTTGAAAAGCAGAAATTGAAGTGCATTGAAGAGTTATATTTGCTTTCAAATGCAGGCGTAGTGTTTATGCCCAGCAAAGAGCAAGAATTTCCGTTATAACTCTCGCTTTTCATGTATTTGACCCGTACATAATCGTTGAATTGACTTATGTTTGATATGTTTGCTGACGCCATTGATGTGCTTAAAATGCTTGAAAGAGCGCTTGAATTTGCCAGATTATTTGTTTTTAATGAGACACAAAGCAGTGAATTATTGCCTATCTTGGAGTCATTCATTGCATACCCTACGATAGATAAGCTGGTATTTTCCGCGGAAGCCAGCATTGAGAAAGGAATGCACAATGTACCGTAAGAGATATTTGATAATAAAGTAAGGTTCACTGTATCAAGGAACTTTGGAAATGAAGACAGGTTTATACTTTTACTTAAGCTGTCTATATCTTTTACAAGCGCACCTAAGTTAATATCGGCCGTTTGTCTTATATACGGCTTATAATGGGCGATATAACCGTTAATTGGCAGATTAAAGGAGAAAACTGAAGTTCCAGAAGTGGCGCTTAGGCTTAGAAGCAAACTATATGAAAGATTGAATGGGCCGCTGGAATTCTGCAGCTTTGAAATAGTCGAACTTAATTGCTGCACATTAGCAATACTGTAATACGGATTAACAGAAGTTGAAAGCTTGAGGAAAGGGATATACCCTTCATATGATGCGAAGACGAATACCAAAACAGCTAATAATACTATAATTACTATTATACCAGCAGTTTTATGTCCTATTTGACCTTTATTCGGTTCTGAACTTATTTGTATATTTTTTGGATTATCCATTTAATTATGATAAGAAACGAATATAAAAGCCTATTCTTTGTTTATTAAGCAGAGCCTGGTGTGCTTAAACCAAGCGTATGCCTTACAAGTATCCTTACTCCAAGGATGTTATAATGGTAAAGAAAATACGCAATTACAAGAAGTATTATTATAACAACTACTGCAATTATCAGGTATTTGTTTATCTTAATTTCATTTCCGGGAGTATTGGGTATCCTGTCATCTGAAGGAAGCATGCCGCTTTTTGAATCGTTCACTTCTGGTTTATTTTGATTACCATTTACTGAAGCACTTTTATTATTGTTATCTTCTGTTATGCTTTCACTTTCTGGTTTGTTAAGTGTTCCCTCCATTTTATATCAAAATTTTGTGTGTATTTAAACATTATTTACAGCGTAGCATTTCATCTTTTTAGTACCAAACGATTTAAATATCCCAATTACTTAAAAAATATCTTATGATGGATAAAATCAGAGAAATGAGTGGGTTAACTGATAAAAGTATAATAGATTTCCTTGACATTAAAAAAGGTTATAGTATAATTGATATAGGAGGAAGAGACGGCTTCTTCAGCAAGAAAATGCTTGAGAAAAGCGAAAATGTTACCGTTTTGGATTTAAATGATATCTATTTTGATGAGCTTAAACAAGCGGGGATAAAAACCGTAAAGGCAGACATTTGTGACTATTCCTCAGGTTCTTTTGATCTGGTTTTTATGTCAAATGTTTATCATGACCTTGTGCAGGAATGCCGGGATAAAGCACTGAAAAACATAAATAAAATAGCAAAGAGATACATAGCCATACTTGATTTTAAGCCTGAAGATACTATGTTCGGCCCCCCAGTAAGCATAAGACTAAGCAAGGATAAAGTCATAAACGATATGAAAAGCATAGGCTTCAAACTAGTAAAAGAGAAGGAATTAAAATTCCATTACCTTCTGCTTTTTGAACGGGAAAGCTAGAATTAAAGTTATAAATACCCTTTATAATCTTTAAATTTAATGGTCTTAAGTCAAGTACTGATACAGGAAGAGAAAGACCGCAAGATAATCAAGAAGAAGTATAACAGCTTTAATTCTTACAAGTGGCTTTTTTCCCCTTTATTACAGCTATTTTATCCATTTGCAGCGTTATCAAAAAGTAGACTTGAGAGAGAGTTGGAGTTCCTTAATTCCAACAACGACATAAAAAAGCCAAAGATCTACTCCTTTGATCTTAATAATAAAGAGCTAAACAGAGAATACGTTGATGGAAAAGTAGATTACTGCGAAGGGTCAAAATTGGGAAAATTGTTTTCAGAGATACACCGGGAGGGGTATTCTTTAGGGGATTCAAAGCTTGATAACTTCATATGTAATTCCGAAGGAGCATATATAATAGATTCAGAACAGGCAATAAAAACTCAGAAAGAAAGGTACAGGTATTGGGATGTGTCTCTGCTAATACTATCAGCTGCATACTATAACTATTCAAATAAAACAGGTTTTAAGCAGTTTCTAGATGGCTTTTCTAAGGAATATATATACTGGAATGATTATCAAAAAAGAGCAATAAAGGGCTTGTATTCCATGCTGTTTCTACTGATGCCCATACAGCATATTAACAGCCTAAAAAATGCCCTACGCTAATGCAATAGTCATTATAATTTTTTCGCCTTAAAAATTTCAGCTGAAGCTATTTGGCATATAAATTTATTAGCTATGTACCTATTACCTATTTGCTATCCTAGAATAAAAACATGCGGGATCCGATGCAAGAATGTCGTGTTCGGAATAGTATGTTCTAGCCCTGCTTCCCCCGCACTGCCATTTGAATTCGCATTTTCCACAATAACCAGAGAAATCTCTTGCACGTATGCTTCTCATGATGCTGTTGTTTCTGTAGATCTCTACAATGTTATCCTTTCTTACATTACCAAGTTTTACTGGCAGAAAACCTCCTGGAAAGATAGTACCGTCATTTCCTACAAAGATTATGCCATCACCATCCAATGTTCCGACTGGAGAGATGGTCGAATTATACTTTGGTTCTCCCTCCAAATTCATAAGCTCTGAATGCAAATGATCATAGAAAGGATCTCTCCAATAACTACCCTTCTTTATCCGCATGCTAACGACTCTCCTTTCAAATGGCGCTTCTACTGTTCTTATTACCACCCCATATTTAGATGCATCGTAAAGGAAGTTACATACACTTTCGTATTCAGAGGGACTTATCTCCTGAAGCCCTGCTCCACGGCCAATTTTTATTAGGAAAAAAACCTCCCATACCTTTACTCCCAAGCTTTTTATAAGGTTGAATATTCGGGGAAGTTCATTTACATTGCTTTTCATAACTGTAGTATTTACCTGTATGTTCAATCCAGCATCTATGGCATTTTTTATCGATTTTATAGTTGCATCGAATGTTCCATCAATTGATCTTATGTCATCATGTGTCTCCTTCACTGCGCCGTCCAGACTAATTGATATTGAAGTTGCGCCCAACTCCCGTATTTTTACCATTGCATTGTATGTTAGCAGGTTTGTTACAGCAGGTGATAAAGCAAATTTTACGCCAAGTTCTTTTGCATGCTTCATAAGTTCAAATATATCCTTTCGCATAAGTGGGTCCCCGCCGGTGAATACTATAACGGGGTAAGGAATTCCGAATTCTGTGATTTTATCAATTAAGGCTAGCCCTTCTTCTGTTGTCAGTTCTCCAGGAAGAGCAGAATGTATCGCCGATGCCCTGCAATGCCTGCAAGCAAGCATACATGCTTTTGTAGTCTCCCAAAATACAAGTATTGGCTTTTGCGCGAATGAATGTGTGTTTGATTTCTTTGCTTCTTCACTGGCTGTGTAGCTACTGTTCTTTTTTTCTGATGTCTTTTCTGTTATAATTGCAGAACTACTGCCTACATGTGACATTAAATAAATTTAAGTTCTGTGAATAAATACTATTTTCTCAGCCTTATGGCCCATTCTGCAAGCTTTTGCACAAGATCTTTTATCAATGTTACTGTATCTTCATCTACAAACAGGCCGTTTTCAATTTTATCGCCTGCTCCCCCTATAAAAATCTGAGGCCTTTCTAAAGGATGCGCGTTGAGAAATGAAAATATTTGCCTTAAATGGTACTGTGCTACCGCTGTTCCTATTATAGCACCGCCGCTTGCTCCTATAGTTGCAACGGCTTTGTCGTCAAATGAATTGTCGCCGTAAGGCCTAGAAGCCCAGTCTATTGCATTTTTTAGAACCCCTGGTATGGACCTGTCATATTCTGGTGTGGCTATTAGTACAGCGTCTGCTTTCTTTATCTTATCCTTGAATATCTTTACACTTTCAGGCATTTCCTTTTCTTCATCTTGATTGAACAAAGGTATATCTTTCAAGTCAAGTATCTCTATTTCTATGTTTTCAGGCGCATATTTTTTAGCAGTATTTATTATTGCCTTGTTGAACGAGTCCTTTCTAAGGCTTCCTGCGATTGCTGCTATTGTTATTTTTTCCATTTTTTAATCATGCACTAAATGCATATAAATCTTTCGCTAATATCGTAAGAGCGATATTACTTGATAAATGAAAGAACATCTGTTTTTATGTTATTAAGTCTGTCTAGAGGAAAGCTGTATAATTCATCAAATTCGAGGCCAAAATCTGCAAAAAACTGCTTGTAAGAATCCAAAGCTTTTATGGAATGGCGGTAAGCTACATACGATGAAGGCAAGATGTGGCGTTTTATACTAAGCGGTGAAAATACTAGTTTTCCATTTGGATTAATTGAAGAAAGAATGCTTTGCGCAAATAAGATGTAAGAAGGCTGGTATATAAAAGAGTTCAATGCTACTATGCTATTATATTTTTTGTTTGAATGAAAACTCTCAGCTATTCCTTTTATAAAATGCAGTTTATTACCGAAATTTTTAATTAGATGGTACCTTGCTTCGGGAGAAAGTTCAACAATGTCAACATTGCCGAATTTTTCTATCAATTTTTTCGTTATTTCCCCGAAGCCAGGATTTATCTGGAGCACGGGTGGCCTGAGTTTATCCAAAATATCTTCAATTTTGTCCGCAAGTCTTCTATCCAGATAGTTTTTATACCTGAAAAAAGAGGATAGTTTTCCAGACCAATAAGAAAGCTGCTCAAATGAATACACTGCACGGTTATCAAATGCGTTTCTTATTTTGTAGTATTCCGTTTTTAAGCCCGGAAAACGAAGCGAAAGGAAGTACATGGCATCTACTACTCTCCAACTTATATTTAGCATTGCTTTTATATCGCTTATCCTTGCCCATTTTACTTCAAGGGTTTCCTTGTCTTCCAGATCAACTGCCTTTGGCTCTCCTGCAAATGAATTTGACAAGAAAAAATGGTCTATTTCCGTATTTATCCAGTGTATCCCCTGGTTTTTTGCGCCTAACCATATTGGATTCTTTAGGTCTATGTTTACTTCCTCCTTTGTTTCTCTTCTAACAGCTTCTTCAGGCGTTTCTCCTTCTTTTATTCCACCACCAGGAACCTCCCAAATGTGGCCATGTTTTGCTTTTCTCAAATCAAGAAGTATATAGTTTCCTTTTTTTACTATGCTTATTGCTCCCTGCCCTTCCAGCCTTTCCATATAATAATAGAGCATACAAAACTAATATGTTTTACTGGTAAAAGAATATATACGGTATGCTGTGATAATAAATGAATGAATAGAGTAAGCAAGGAAGAAAAGACATTCAAGTTCTTTCTGGTTTCTAGGGCATCTAGAAGCGTAGCTCTCATATTTGTCACATTGTCCTTGCCCCTTTACCTTTTTGCACTACATTATAACATAATCTCAATAGGAATAATATATTTTGTCATAATGGCATTCAATGCCGGCCTGTCATTACTTCTTGGTGCTTTAGGCGACAGAATAGGGTATAAGAAATCACTTATAATAGGAGAAGTTTTTCCACTCGCGGCCTTGATATTGCTTACTCTCTCAGTGAATTTTTTTGCAATAGTCATAGCGGCAATAATTGGAGGAATAGCAGGTGCTGCGGGAGGAATGAGAGGGACTTTTTCACCAGGGTCTACGGCATTGATAGTGAGCAACTGGAAGGATAGCAAAGAGAGAGTAAAGAAACTAGCGGATACTACGTATGTTGGTTCTGCATTTGCAATATTCGGCAGCCTCATGCTTTATTTCAAGGCTTTTTTTGTTAATTCAGTGGGTATAATAGACAGTTTCAGAATATTGTTTGGGCTCTCAGCTTTCATGATTTTTATCTCACTATTCGCACTATTGTTTGTCGCAGAGGTAAAGAGACCGAAAAAAACGACCAGAGTAATGAAGCGGCAAAGCATACACTACTCTATTAAGGTTATCATCGCTAATTCCTTCAACGGTTTGGGATTGGGTATGGCAGTTCCTCTTCTCCCCCTATGGTTTGAACTGCGTTTCGGTGTAAACAGTAGCCTTATCGGTATAATATATACTATTTCATATGCAGCTACTGCGCTTGCCGCATTTGCAGCCTCAAGAAAAGCATATTCTCCAAGGTTTTCCACGCTTTTTACTGCCTCTTATACAAGGGCATTGCAGGGAGTGATGCTAATAATAATAGCATTTTCTCCGTTGTTTATTCTTTCATCTCTTTTCTTTACTATCCGTTCATTTATAGCGGGTTTCGGCTCCCCATCAAGAAGTGCAGTAAACATGAGCGGCGTGGATTCTCAGGATTATGGGACGGCATCAAGCGTGATGGGTCTAGCAAACAGGTTGGCACAGACAAGTTCAGGTTTATCCGGTTACTTGATGGATGTTTCACTGCCATTTCCAGTTCTTTTTGGGGGGGTTCTCCAAACAGTTGGCGGATTTATCTACTTTAAAGTATTATCTCAAAATAAAAAAAGGGTTTATAAGCGATGATTTTTTAAAGGTATAATGGGCTTAGATTCCATAATCGACGATGAAAACAAAGAGGTTTATGCGAATAAAAACCTCAAATATTACCTTAGTAAGGCCTTTTCCGGTTTGAAAAAATTCTATAAGGATAACCTGGCAGTTAAATTTAAGTTTCTTTATGAAAGCGCAGCGATGTTTTCCGACAGAATACTTACTTATTTTGGCTTGGAATACCAAGGGGGCCAGGAAGCGAATCCTATAATGGCAAAGCTGTTCAACTACATAGGAATAATTCCCTCTGCTATAAGTTCCTATATAATAGCGAACGTTTCTATGTATATCTTCTCTTCCAAGATACATAAAAAAGTTGGCTTGAAAGACAAGCAAATGCTTGGAAGTATATATCTTGGTATGGGCGGATCCGAATCCCTAGTTTCACTACATAATTATCTTTCAATGAACAACTATAACAACATAATAGCAAATATGAGCTATGCCCAGTCTTTTATACCGCTTACAATAATCTGTGTATCCCCATTTTTATATTATTGGGGCAGAGAATACTTGCATAGAAAGAAAGACGCCAAAACAAATGTTTAGAGATCGAACTGCAAATTAAATAAGTGTAGATCATTTGATTTTTCGATAGGTCTTAACTTCGGTGCATATTTACCGGACACATTTATTTCTACACCTTTAAATCCATCCACGGCCGCAATGTATCCACTATTGTTTATAACGCTATCCGTAGATGAATTACCACATGAAGAAAGCACCTGCAGATCTAAATTATCTATGCCATATTTTTTTAGTATCCCCGCATCGGCACATATCTCAACCGAAGTGTTTATGCCTTCAAAGTTTACTATTGGGTCTTCCCCATAAGATAATGAGTATTTCCCTTCGCAATATTCATCATTGTTTGTTTCAGAGGGATATAACTTTAATGCTCCTTCTAAATTGAATTTTGAACCGAGGCCATCATTGAACTTGTAAACGCTTTTTATCACTTCGCCGTTTCTAATCACTGGCATTACGTTATACAGCGCCTTATTTTCATCATAAAACATGGCAGTTCCTGGAAAAATAAGCATATCTGAACCCCTGCTTGCCATCTTAAGACCTTTTAACAGCTTTTCGTATTCTCTTTTCGAGTAAGGTATTCTCGGAACCTCTTTAAACAGTGATTCATCATTTATTTTTTCTTCAAGTATTTTCTTTGCATCCCTAGGTGCATATTCGCAGTAATCCGGAGCATTGAACAGCATATTAATTGCATCCTTTGCCTTGTTGTTTCTGATAAATTTCTGAACATATACTCCTGAAGCGGATGTAAGGCTCCATTCCGGCCCTATCAGTATATCTATTTCTCTGTCTTTAGCACGGTAAATATTCGCTATTACTTCGTAAGGGTTTCCATTATGGGTGGTTTCAATATTGCTCATTGCCCCAAGGATCATTTCTATTTTCATTTTCTCTATCAGAAAGTAAATAATATTAATAGTTTTTGCTTCCTTAGAAACTAAAAGTTAACCAATTAAGGAGGAGCTGCGAGGTGGGCAGGAATCGCGGCTCCGCCGGTATAGGCTGCAAGCAGTGAGCCCAATGTTAAGAAGACTAAGAATATTACTATGTAAATGATCCAACTTTTATTTAATGGTTTATTGCTGCCATTCTCTCTATATTTGTCCATTACCAATGTGGTTGGATAAGCGAATATTCCTGCAATGCCAAAAGCTGTATACAAACCAAGAAGTGCTATTGGAGATTTAGTATACCCTAGATTATAACCGGAAATACCATATTCTATTAGGACTAAGCCCATGAATAATGCAATAAGTCCAACGTACTGCAATTTCTGATTATATTTAACTGATAATACGAATCCAAGGGTTACTATTCCCAACATTATGAACGGATCATAGAATAGTAAATTATATGCACCGGGTAAATTCCAGGTCATTTCTCCATAAAAGCCCATTACAAGAATGAATACTGCTATAGCCGCAAACATGTATATAGAGCCCTGTAAGTGTGATTCTATGCTCAATTTTGAATTTGATTTAGTTACATATCTTGCTTTGTAATCCCTATAAATAGCAATCACAGTATAATCCATAAGAAATCCGATAAATGCAACGAAGAACAATTCCAATGCCAATTCATCTACGAATCCCATAATTAATGTAATATTTTATTGTTTATAAACCTTTATTATCCATTTGGTTACGGCTTTACTTTTTCTTCCGCATTTCAGGATTTGTGTACTTGTTCCAAAACAGCTTGTACATCTTCAGTTTATCAGGCAATTTATTCAAATATGGAATAAATGGAAACAGCATCAATATGAAAAAGATGCTTATTGCTACCAATCCATTCTCAAGGTCATTCCACCATGAAATATTTGATGTTGCTATCTCAAGGGCATCGTATGGTATAAGCCAATATTCTATAGACCAGGGGGGTGCGCCTACCTTTAGCATTCCCCACTGTGCAGTCCTTAAGCCATAATGCGTTGCAGCAGTCGTCAACGCACCTGTATCGTACAAAAATCTTAAAACATACGTTTCATCCAATCCACTGGAGCTTTCATTTTGTACCACTAATTGATATTCTCCCGATTCCGCCATTTTAGTCAAACTGGCAGTCGCAATTATTAATGGGTTTTGAGAATTCATTGCACTTGAAATTGAGCCATTGTTGCTAAAGTAATTATACGCTTGCATAAACTGCGCTTTTTGTTGCGAAGGGCTTTCATTAAAAAATATTGAAAGTTCATTTGTTTTATTTTCAAGGTTTACATAAGTGTAATATGGAACTGTGAAGTAAACTGCCCTAGTACTAAAAGTATACGGATCTATACTGTCAAGGTAAGTAGCAGTCCCCGATGAAAAGTTGAATTCCTGCAGCAAAGTAGTTGCAACTCCAGAAGGATTAGAATTTGCTGCCTGACTAATTGTCAAAGGT
This sequence comes from Candidatus Parvarchaeota archaeon, assembly GCA_023488405.1. GTDB lineage: Archaea > Nanobdellota > Nanobdellia > Parvarchaeales > Parvarchaeaceae > Parvarchaeum. The sequence goes on from JAMDDW010000004.1 coordinate 16,977, forward strand.
GCTATATACGGTGAGCTGAATACAAATGCAAACACCAATACTATTATGAAAATATAAATCATTCTTCTGTACATCTTTTTATGGTCTGCCTTTACCATCTTATAAGGTATGTCTTTTCTATAAGGAGTGCTTAATCCGTCTTTTTTTACCAATGAATAATGCATAAACATAAGCAGAATCAAAAGAATAGGGATTATGGCTACATGCCAGCCTAAAACGGCCCCTTGATTCAATGGATTTACCCAAAAGCCTAAGCCCATGCCATTCCATAGGTCCGCACCTGCCTTGTCGTTCCACTGTGAAAGCAGCCCCCCTTGGACTCCTATACCAAATGCAAATTCTAGTAAAACCAAAAGAAGAAGCACACTGCCAATCATCCAAACAAGCTTTTTCTTTCTGAATGCAGACGTTGAAAAATTAACGAAAAGATGGATAAACATCAATGTCACAAAGGCTTCTGCTGCCCATAAATGTAAGCTTCGGAAGAAGGTACCGATTGCAGTAGTATCCCACCAGTAAGGGCCAAAAATTAGCATTATCATGCCGCTTATTGCCAATATTACGAATAATTCTAAAAGGTATATTCCTATCGTGAAAAAGAAGCTGTTGCCATAAGATGGCACATATTTTATGTACTGATCATGCATTAAATCGATCAAAGGGCTAAAAAATGAGCTATTGCCTTTTTTATCCTTGTCCATACCTTATCAAATAACTAATTATCCCTATAAATAGTTCAACTGCAAAAAAATGCAGCTTTACTGCCTTATTTTAAAAAGGTATTTTATATTTTTATAGGATTGCTAACTTCTTGGTTATTACCGTTTGGTCCATTTTGGCATTCTCCGCAGTTCTTAACGCTTTCTGAACCATTGCAATTGACTTTTTTAAATGTTTCAAATGCAGAAACTAGTGATTTGCCAGTTTCAGTCATGCTGTATTCACTCCTTTTCATGTTATTGTTATATGATACCTTCTTGGTTATGAGCCCTCTTTTCACTAAATCATTTAACGCTTTATTAAGCGTTTTAGGGTATATCTTAGGATTCAATGAAAGCAGCTTGTCGAAGTTTATGCCATCATTTTTGGTTATTTCCTCTAATACTGTTGCGTCCCACTTCTTTCCAAGCACATTCAAAAGGTCTAAAGTATTGCATGCCATATAAATTATTGATTTTCTCTGCTTTAATGCATTTAGTTTATCTTCTCTTCCTTGAAATTATAGCTGTTTATCTTGTCTTCATTCTTTTTATGCTGTTTTGCTATCGGCTCAGTGTAGTATTTTCCTTCCAAACTTGAAAGAAAATCTAGGTCTTCTTTATTAAGCTTTATTTTAGCCGCTTCAAGGTCTTCTTTCATGTGAGCTG
>JAMDDW010000046.1:0-2608 GCA_023488405.1 Candidatus Parvarchaeota archaeon
TATGAAAATCAGGAAGAAACATATCCGGAGGAAGATATCTACGATGTTTACAAATTTACGCTTGAAAATGTAAGATTTAATCCTTGGGAAAAGGAAATGCTTGAAATTGTCTATGATATAAATCAGCTTATGAAAGGCGCAAGGATAAAAATAATGCATGAGGGCTTTGCAACTTTTGTTGAGGACAAATATGCAGAGGAGGTGGCCAAATATGATATAGGTACCGCATTTAAGATGAGGAAAGGGATACTTCAAGTAGCTGATGTTTTATCACCAGCACAGCTACCTTATTACCTTGGCTTTAGGCTGTTTAAGGACATAGAAAAGAGGTGGGACGAAGGAAGGCACGGCCTGCTTTATGATCTGCTTTCTGAAGAGGAGAAAAGGTCCTATATGAAAAAGGAAAATAAAGGTTTGTCAGAGATATTGGAAATAGTAAAATCCTACACAGATTGGGAATTTATATTTTCATATGCAGATCTCAATTTCTTCAAATCTTTAGTTAAGGAAATAGAAGAAAAGACAAATATGATGATAGATAACCTTTACGGTGGAAAATATCCCGAGTACATAATAGACATGATAAAGGCGGCAAACAGCGCAAAACTTGACCCGAACATACTGCGTTTTCAGCTTCTTTTGGAAACGGAAAACTACGGTCCGATGGTGTATGTCCCAAAAGGAAGTTTTAAGGGAGATAAACTTACTTTAAGGCAGGACCTTAGCTTTCTTAAAAGGTACATTGGAAAATTGCCAGATGAAGAAATAGAAAGCTTTGAAGAACAGGCCTCGCAGATGTTTAGTCTTGATAATAAATATACTGCGGCTTCTTTACGCAGGCTTTCAAAAATGTGGAAAATACCTGTAGAGCTCCACACTATGGATGTAGAAGGCAATCCTTTGGTAATAGAAAGCGATGGTTCTAAGATATCCAAGTCTAGCGAGGGAGACGGGCCTAAATTCGAGGAATAAGTTATAAGCCTTTCTAAAGAGCATGCAAAAGATTATAGGCAGAATCCAAGCATTGTGAAATATATTAATAAGTAAAGTATCCATTAGTAGTATGCTATATTTTCAATGCTTATGCTTTACATATACGCATTTGAATTGAATGCAGAAAATAAGGAATTTATAAAGTACTTAAAATGGACAACAAAGAATTCATAGAAAAAGCAAGGAAAAAAATAAAGGATGGGCTGTCAGTTGACGATCTTATAAGAAAGCTTATAGCGTTCTCCGATTCACTTGAAAAAGGCGAAAACACCATATTTGAGCAGTTAAATGACCTTTACTTTCTTTATTATCCAGAAGCTGCAGATAAGCTTAAGGAAAGGGACAGGTTTATAAATATTCTGAGGGAATCCTGCGATAGAAAGAGCATATCCCAAAAGATGAATATTCCTGCGGAAAGTATGGGTTTTGATTTGGACGACGAAGAAATTCAGCTTTTGTCGCTTTCAATAAATGAGTTAAGCAACATCTCAGATCTCAGGAAGGTAGTTAACGACCGGCTAAATTCTGTAATCATGAAAAATTATCCAAATCTAAATGCGGTTTTAGGGTCAGAGATAGCTGCAAGGATTATATATTTAGCAGGCAGTTCATATTCGCTTATGCTTATGCCTTCCTCTAAGATACAAGTGTTGGGGGCTGAAAAAGCAATGTTTGCAGCAAGAAAAAAGAAAGCTACCCCAAAATATGGCGTTATATATAATCACGAACTTATGCTTTCACTACCTGACAAATTAAAGGGGAGGATGGCAAAAGTAATTGCAGCTTATACTTCTCTTGCCGTAAAAACCGATGTGATTTCAAAAGAAGACAAGAGTGGCAAGATTATGGAAAAGATGCTTAAGGACATAAATAAAGTAAGGAAAGGAAATGGAACTTAAACGGGTTATAGACAGAGTTTATTGGCTTTTGGATAGGAGACGCACGCTTGTAACTTTAAGTGCTTACGGTGGGGATTCGGTTTATGGTGAAAAAATCTTCAATTTTAACGGTAAAGTGTACAGGGAATGGGTTCCGTACAGAAGCAAGTTTGCGGCTGCATTTTATAAGGGTTTAAACGGAATTGATATAAAGGATAGTTATAAAGTGCTTTATCTGGGTGCTTCATCTGGAACTACAGTTTCCCACGTTTCTGATATAATTGGTGTTAATGGGCAGGTATATGCAGTGGAAATAGCAGAAGAAATGGCAGTGAATCTTATATTGCTTGCAGAAGAGAGAAAAAACATATTTCCGATTGTTGATGATGCAAGGAAACCCGAAAATTATTCAGGCAGCGTACCAAAATGTGATTTGCTTTATCAGGATGTTGCACAGAGAGATCAGACGGATATTTTTATCAAAAATGCGGATCTTTTCTTAAAAAGCGGAAAAATAGGGGTTTTTGCGGTAAAAACAAGGAGTATAGATGTTTCCGTGGATCCAAGAGAAGTTGTAAAGAATGAAGTAAAGAAATTAAGGGCAAAGTTCGATGTTATACGAGAGATAAACCTTTATCCCTACCAAAAGGATCATTCTCTGCTGATATTGCGCAAAAAATGAGTGTGCTTTCGATTGTATACTGTTAAAACACCTGGTGAAAGATATAAATGGATAA
>JAMDDW010000046.1:2618-3712 GCA_023488405.1 Candidatus Parvarchaeota archaeon
TTAAAATAATAATATGGATAGTAAAGACAGCCTTATAGACAAAATAGAAGAAGTAAAGAAGAAAATAGCAGAGTTTGAAAATAATCTTAACATAAGTTCTATAGACATAGACCGGGTAACAGTCGATAAAAACAGTGAATTGATAAACCAGATAGAAAATTATAAGAAGAGGATAAACAGCATAGAAAACGATGTTGTAAAGAGCCAAACGGCATATCCTGTAGAGCAGGAGCCTCTTCTAACCAGTAAGAAAGCAGAAACCATTAATCCTATCCAACCTGAAACAAAGAAGAAGGATTCATATGATGATATAAAGAAAACTATAAGCAAGGTTGAAATGGAAAAACAGGAAGTTGAAAGCATAAATGACCTACTTGAGAAGCTTAAGAAAAATGCAATGGAACAGAAAAAAGTCGATGCGGTGCCCGAAACTAAAAATGTTCAAAATAAAACCGAAGAAAAACCTAAAATTGCAGATTCAGTTAGCACTAAAAAAATGTCTGATTACACAAGCGATTCTTCTATTAAAAGCAGCGCTGCAAGCGAATTGAAGAATTACAGCAAACCTAATAAAGTAGATTCAAACACTGTAAATATAACGGAGAATGATCTTCATTCAATTTCAGAGTTGATATCCAAGCTGGATGAGCTGTTGAAATCAAATAAAGACTTGGCAGACAAGCTTAATGAGCTGCTTAAGGAGCAGAGAGCCGATGACAGTAAAATAAGCAGAAATGATGAACTTATAAAGAAGTTGGCAATACTTGGATCAAATGGTAATCTAAAGGAGTCTTATGCTAAATTTAAATATTTCATTCTCTTTATTCATCTAGGGCGGTAAGAATGAGTAAACTTGTTTTCATAATAGTTGATGGGATGGCCGACCTGCCTATTAAAGAACTAAAAAATAAGACTCCTTTAGATTACGCCATAAAGACTAATCTTTACAAGTTTTTAAGGCATTCCGAATTCGCTTATCCTACAGTGCTGGGCAAGTTTGCACCCCAAAGTGATTCCGGCGTTATGGCCGATCTGGGATATGACCCTCTTAAATATTCCACAGGAAGAGGCTGTTTCAACAAGAGTCATGCCTG
>JAMDDW010000006.1 GCA_023488405.1 Candidatus Parvarchaeota archaeon
GAAAGCAAAATTTGATGGAAATGTAGTTGTTTCAACAGAGTTAGTGGACGAGAAAAAAGCACAAAGTTGTGGTGTTATAAAAACAAGAAAACTAGAAGATATCCTTGAGATATATGAAGCAAAAGAAAAACCATCAAAAGAATGCCTTATTGATAAATTCGGAGAAAAAGAAAGATATGATGCTATGGGAGGGGGTTTATACATATTAAACTCAAGAAGCACGGGATATATGAAAAACGTTTTAGATGGCACAAATCAAGAAAAACACATTACAGATGCAATAAATGACCAGATAATAAAAGAAGGTAAAACTGCCCACGGAATAGAGATAGACAAGACTAAATATGAATCCTTAGACTTTGGAAGAATTAACAATTGGCTTGAAATAAATCTAAGGCCTGAAAACATAAGTGCATTTACACTTGGAATCAAAAACTATGATACAAATTTAAGAGATATAGTAAATCAAGAAATACTTAAATTTAAAGGGTCCAAACGGGTATAGATATTATTTATTCTAAACTACTTTTCTCTAAAAAAGTTTTTACATAACTCTCCGGAAATATCTGATTAGTATTAAAACCAGCGAACTCTATAGAAGCAAATGTTATTACCCTTGGATATATCTCAACATGAAAATGAAACATGTCATCTGATTTAAGTTCATGAAACAGCAGATTATATGAAAGCTTGCCAAAGATTGAATCATTAATTTTTATAATTTTAGAAAGAATTCCAATAAAATCTGATTTTTCCTCTTTAGATAAAAGCCCTACATAACTGATATGCCTTTTCGGCATAATAACAGATTCTGCACTTATCCTTGAACCAAAAGGTGCAAAAGCTATAAATGTCTCGTTTTCAGCTAGAATTCTTTCTTTTTCTTGTTTAACGGCATACTCATACAGACATTCTTTTTCTTTATCAAAGAATTCCTTTATCTTTGCTTGTTCTTCTTTTATAGTTCTTGAAATCTCATCAAAGGCCATCATCTGAGTATGAGCGTGTGATAAGCTGGCTCCGCTTCTTGGTCCTTCATTCTTAAATGTATAAACGTATTTTATTCTTTCTCTAGAATACAACGCATTTTCTCTTTCTATTATTGCATCAAGCCAGCGCAGATAATCCTCTTTTTCTAATTGAGAAAATCTTACGTTATGCAATGGCGTTTCAAATATAACCTCACAGTAACCAAAAGCAGGTTCCTCCTTTAAAAATTTATCTTTAGGTAAAAAATCAAATTGAGGAGCAAGTAATGGGAACTTGTTCTCTATCACCTTCAATTTCCAAGAATGCTCATCTCCTCCAACAAGTTTTATTGTCTTGTTTAAACTTTCCTTTCCATATTCAAATGGACACTTCGAAACATCAGATTCCCACTTGTCAGACAACTCAGAAAAATCGGTAGGTTTGTTATTTCTTACATTAGAGAAGATAATTTTTACTCCAGTTCTATAATCTATCCTTATCTCTTCCTCTTTAAAGGTATCTGACATAGAATAGATATTTATTTTATATTATAAAAATTTAAATTATAGAAGTTTTCCCGACTACTCTTAAAAATCTTATAGGCAGATCCTTATTTATTAGCACCATTTTATCATTTTCGTCAAAGCAGAAATTCTTATCTGCAACAAAATGTGCTGTTACTTTATTATTTTCACTTTTTACATTACTTAAAGTAACAACTAAATTCTGCCAGTTCAATATTAAGTTTAGTTTTATGTCATCCTTAATTTCCTGCTTATATAATGGGCTTACATCAACAGTTAATTCGCCTTCATTTATATCCTTAAAACTACCACTTTTTCTTATCTCAACTCCTTTTGGTAAATCCCAAGGCCAAACACCTTTTATTGCAACGCCTACCCTATCTCCAGCCTCTGCAGACTGTACATCTTCCTGATTGATTTGAATTGAGTTTATCGAAATTTCCTTTGTAAAAGGAGTAGGCGCAATTACTCCTTCAGAATGTATACCTATCTTTCCAGTAGGCATTGTTCCTACTGCAATTGACATGCCTTTTGATTCAAAAGCATGGTCTATTAATATTTTAAACGGTTTTTGTATATTTTCTGATTCATAAGAAAAACCTGAAACTTTCGCACGTATATCCGCCATACTCTGATCATTGTTTATGTCAACAACCATTACCTCGAAATTTTCCATCGAAGTACCTTTTATTATCGCAGACAATTGATTTTGTAACTTTTCTATATCTGCTGTAGTTGATATGTCCGCCTTTGTTATACATATTAAGCCCTGTTTTATACCAATTGAGCTGGCCATTATTATCTGTTCACCGACTTGAGGATTAATACCATTCTCTGGGGAAACACAAAATATTATGGCATCTGAAAGAGTAAGAACTGAAGCTAAAGTTGTTGGATTGTCCATATCTCCAGGTGTATCTATCAAAGTAACATTTTTTCCACCGTATTTGAAGAAAAAGAAAGAAACATCTTCTTCTGCACCTTTTCTTTGCTGCAGCTTGTTTACAAGAGTCGACTTTCCAGATCTATATGGTCCTATAACGCTTACTGTTAACGAATTCATATCCTTTTTATAAAGAGGAGTAAATTTAAATAAGTTTCTATTATATTTATGCGAAACAGAGATTACAATGAAAATTTATCAAAGTCATCTGGAAAAGAGTATTTGAAGGTGCACTTCATTTTAGAGTAAAGAGCTGCAGCACTTTTAACCAGCGAGTCATCATTTTCATACCTCTGACTTGTATGAACAAAGAAAACTTCCTTTGCGCCTGAACTCTTTGCAAGCGATATTGCCTCTTTTATATTGAGATGAAAAAATTCATATGATTTCTGGAATTCTTCCCCAAAGGTACTTTCTATTATCAATGTGTCTACACTCTTTATAAAAGGTATTACGTTACGATTGTATCTTAAATCTGTAACATACGCAAGAGACTTTCCTTTCTTTAAGTAAGTAAAATCTTTATATTTTAGTTTTATGCCATTATAAATGACATCCTTTCCTTCCTTAAGTTTACTTAAAAATTTACCTGATTTTATTCCATTTTCAGCTAGTTTTTCAACTGAAATATTACGTACATCTTTCTCTTTTATTTTATAAGCAAGACATTTAACCGAATGTTCTATGTTTATTGCTGAAACGGTGTATTTATCTCTTTCAAATATTTTCTTTTCTTTTGGTGCATTTATTGACTTTGATTTTATATCCAACTGATTATAGAACCTATATGTCATCAATATATTTTTTATGCCCTGCTCAGTGCCACTTGGTCCAAATATATTTAGTCTTTTATTGCTTTTCATCATGTTAAGGCTCTGTATTATTCCTCCCAAGCCAAGGGAGTGATCCCCATGCCAATGTGTTATAAAGATACTGTCTATAGAAGGACTTAATCCTGCTTTCCGTATCTGTCTCTGCGTTCCTTCTCCACAGTCAAACAGCATTCTTTCCCCGTTTATCATTATATAAACTGCAGGATGATTCCTTTTCACTGTAGGAAACGCTGAACTTGTGCCAATAAATGTGCCTTCAATCATAAAACAACCTGCGAAAGTTTTTGTAAACTATGGATTTTATTTGCTCTGCCTCCATCTTTTTTATACTAGATATGTAATTTAATAGTTTAGGTATATTCAAAGGAGTATTTATATTACTATCAGGGCTTAATGCCGGTGAATCTGTTTCAGTAAACAGTTTATCTACATTAACATTCTTTATTATATTTTCCTTCTTGAATTTCATAAAACCTGTTGAAATACTTATGTTTATTCCAAGTTCCTGCGCCCTGTTAAGGTTTCTGAGATTACCCTCAAAATTATGGAGTATTACCTTTATATTAAAGCTTGAAACTACATCAAAAACATCCTCTATGGCTTTTCTACTGTGAATTATACAAACTTTATTGTTTTTCTCTGCTTGTTCTAATATTCTATAGAGGAATTCCTTTTCCTGCTCTATCTGATATATATCCTTGCTTTTATAATCTAAGCCTATTTCTGAGACAGCAAAAAATTGACCTATGTTCCTTGAAAAGAAATCAAACTCCTCTTGTATAATTTTATATGATTTATAGGCTATTTCATTGGGATGCAGACCTATACATGGAAGTAAAAAAGGATACATTTTACTGTCTTTAAGGATTCTTTCGCTATCATCTTTATTTTCTCCAGAATTCAATATCAAATAAGAATTAGAAATGCTTTCTAGGAAATTATTCCTTATCTTTTCCAATGACCTGTCACTTATATGAGCATGCACATCTATGAATTTATCTTCCATACAAAAGTTATGAAGCTATGTAATTAATTCTTTAGCCTACTGGAATAAAAGCAAATGTTACTGTTTAGTTTCCCGTATTTCCTTCAATGCCTTTTCGTCCTTTGAATAGAAATAAGGTGCAAGATCCAAATCTGATGGAGTTTTTTCCGCTTTTGACATGTAAACTTCGTGTAGGTTTTTATTGACTTCTTTGCAATAGTCATCCCAATTTACACCTAAGGATTCTATGTACTCTCTCTCGATTTTAGTTGCAATTTCATGCGCATACGCATATTCATACGCATCGTCTATTAGCCATTTCTCAGTAACTTCATGATGCCTGTCAATGCTTTCTACAGTATCAATAATTTTCCCATCAACAGTTATATTCTTTGGGAAATGCTCATCTAGGTATACTTTTTTGCCATCTACTGAATACCCCCCAGTGTACTTTATATCATACCTTGTGTCTATCTTTATTTCGCTTGCTCTTCTTATTTCCTTTATGTGACCTACATTTTTCTCATTAAAAAAAATATCATTATTTTCTACGTTTACTTTATCTCCTACTTTAAAGTCAACATCGCTTTCAAATTTTATGTATGTAGGTTCTTTGTAATTTATTGCAACTATTAAAAATTTATTTGCTGTAATATCCGATCCTGATTTAAGGTGCTCTATAATCTCATATTCTTCCATTATTAACATAGTTTAAACGTTAAACATAAAATATATAAGTTTACTTTAATGTAATAGAATATCAATACCGTATTGAGCCTCCGTAGCTCAGCGGTAGAGCGTCTGCCTTGTAAGCAGAAGGTCGCGGGGCCAGCACCCGTCGGAGGCTTGTTGTATAATATGAAAATAAAGGGGATAATATTTGATTTTGACAATACTTTAATTAACTCTTCAAAAACAATAGACGATGCTAATAAACTAGTTTTAAACAAGATTCAGGAGGATTTTAAAACAATTGATTTGAAAAAATTTGACAGTATACTAAAAAAAGTTCAAAAAAAGTTTGATAACCTAGACCCTCTTAAAAGATACAAAAGACTTTTCTACGAGCTATTTGCGGAGGAAAGTGGCCTAAACATTGATACAAAAAAAATAGATACTTATTCAGAAATTTTTGAGAGCCACCTTATTAACAGAATGGAATTTACAGAGGAGGTAGAAGAAACATTAGACAGGCTTAAAAAGATGAACTTAAAGCTAGGGATATTAACAGGAGAAGGCTTATATCCTGGCCTTAAAAAAAGAACTTTGGATAAATTTGATTACAATGAAAAGTTTGATGCAAAGGTAATTGCAAAGAACAACATACCCGAAAACAAACATGACCCAAATGCATTTAAAAAAACGGCTGCAATGCTGAAACTTAAAACATATGAAGTACTGTTCATAGGAGATACTCCTGAAGTAGATATAGACAATGCAAAAGCAGCGGGCATGAAAACTGTACTTTTTGATAGATACAACGAAGAGAAGAAGAAAACTTCTAAATATAAACCTGATTTTATAATAGAAAACTTACATGATGTTTACAATATATTAGACGGCTTAAATCAAGGGTTAGTCTGAGATATTTTCTCCTTTATCTTATTTATAACGTTCTGGATATTTTCCTGCCCACCAAGAGAAGCAAGTGCGGTTGTAGAAAGTCCTGCCATCCCACCAAGCATGCTTCCAGCGTTTTGCATAAACTGCATCGGTAAAACTATCTTTGAAGAGCTTGATTCTCCTATCTGTTTAAGAGCCTGAAGATACAGATACATGATTGAACGATCATCAAGCGATTTGCTACCTTCTCCTATTGCCTCCATAACTATCTTCTGTGCCTCTGCTTTAAACCTTTGCGCCTGAAGCAGATTTGCTGCTATTTCTGGCTGCTGCATAGCCTGTATAACTTCATTTGACGGTGAAACTGATCTCAATTGAACTGAAGGAACATCTATGCCCCATTTCCACGTCATATGTCTTATTGCATCTGCAAGTATATCATTTAATCTATCAAGACTTCCAAAAACTTGTCTCATAGTTAAAGATGCTATTGCGTTCCTTATTGCAGACTGTACTAAATTAGATAAACCCTGGCCATAATTATCTATCTGTAACGTTGCCTTTTCCGGGTCTATTATCTGATAATATATAGTACCTTCTAACGATATTTTAAGATCATCTGCTGTAAATATATCAGAGGACGTTATGTCTACCATTTTCACTCTAACATCAACTTTCTTGTATTCTTCCTCAAAGAAAGGCACAACTATAGCCCAACCAGGGCCAGCTATACGATTAAACTTACCAAGCCTAAATATAATCCCTCTTTCGAACTGGCTGTATTTCTTTACAAAAGTTATAAAGAATATAACTGCAGCCACTACGATTGCTATTATAGCAAAAGCATAAAACATACTTGGTATAAATATACTTAGAAGAAAGAGAGCTAATAATGCAAATATACCTATTACAAAAAACCAAAATTCTTCTGGACTCATAGTATTTATAAGAATATTTTAAATTTATAACCCTTCTTTTTTAGAAAACTACCAAATCTAGAGTCATCTTACCATCTATTTCGGCATATCTCATTATCCCTCTACTGCTTATTTCAGTAGAGCTTCCTATGTAAGGATTAAATTTCGGTATTATTATAGCTCTTTTCAATTTTGAGCCAGGATATTTTTCCTTTGGAAGTTTTATTTTAAGCATGAAAAAGCAGTCCTCTTTATATGAAACTCCATTCGAATCCCTAAAAGTAAATGAGGGATGAATATGACTTATACATAGAGTTTCTGCTTCTCTTGCCATTTCTAAAGAAGGAAGACTATGGCCATGCATAAATCCTATATTATTATACATAAATTCATTTTTGACTAAGATATTGTTAAATCTGCTAGTTATCTTCTCTATTCCCCCATCATGATTCCCTTTTGTTAGTACTATCTCATCAAAATTGTCTGCCAGTCTTGAGAAAAACTTTATAAGTGCACCTCCTTCCTTAGGTTTTATCTCTTCATATTCCTTTCTTATATCACCAAGCAAAATAAGTTTTCTGGCTCCTAAGTTTATTATTTGAGATGTAATCTCATCAGTTTTTTCCCAAATATTATAACCATTACTATTTATGTCCTCTTCAAAGCCTAGATGTATATCACCAACAACAGCGTAGTCCCCAACGAAAACAGCTCTATAACCTTTTTTAAATCTTAAATTAAAATCTTCTATATCCATTACAGCCTTAAATTAACAATATAATATCATTCCGACATTCAATATAAAAATAAATCTTATGTATTTAATATATAACTAAGGTTATAACGCTATTCATTTAAGTTATGATATCTATGCAAAGATTACTCCAATAAATAAAAATAATGTAAGTATTATCAGTATTACTTCTTTTATCCTCTGCTCTTTTTTAATAGGTACTTGTTTTTTACTCTTAATTATTTTATCAATGATATGCATTTCAGACAGTATATTAAAGTAATAGAATGTAGAAACCAAAAGTGCAAAAAACGTAAGTATAACCAGTGCAAAGTATCCGCTGCTGAATAAAGCGTAAAAGATAAGTAGTTTTCCAAAGAAACCTATTGTAGGCGGAAAGCCTGCAAGAGATAGTATACCTATAAAGAATGCCGCAGCCCCTATCCTTGAAACCTGTGTCATCGAATCGCTTTCCTTCTTATAGATTATCTTTTTATTTTCAAACATATCATATGCAAGAAACACTATTGCATCTGCTACTGCAAATGCAAATATATAGAACACAGCTGCGTTTATACCTCTAGTAGTAAGAACTGCTATACTTATGAATGCAAAACCAGCTTGTGAGATACTTGAGTAAGCTAGTATTCTCTTTATTCTGTCCTGCACAGACGCAAGAAATGAACTTAAAAATATAGTTATAAGAGCTATTGAAAGAAAAAGCGCAGTAACGAAAAGCGAAGAGACAGGCAGTGCAAAGAAGAATATCCTTATCATTGCAATCAGGCCAGCTGCCTTGGATACTGAAGAGATAAATGCTGTTACCGAGCTTTTCGAGGCTTCATATGTATCTGGAGCCCACATATGAAACGGAACGAGGGTTGATTTAAAGCCTAGCCCAGCTATTACTATTGCAACACCTGCAATGAATGGAAGGTAGGAAATAACATGCAAAGAAGAAAATGAGAGAGTACCTGCACCTGCATAAATAAGAGATATTCCAAAGATTAAAATTACCATTGATATCACTCCTGTCGAAAGATATTTTACGGCGCCTTCAAGTGCATTTCCTGATTTATACATGTAAACAAGAGCATAAGTGGATATGGATAGTATTTCTATGGAGATAAACATGGAAATAAGATTACTTGATAAAACTACAAGAGTCGAACCAAGAACTGCAGAAAGATATGAAATGTCTATTGCAACGCTGTGTTCATTTTTATCTGATATTATGAAAAGGTATATGAAAAAGGAAAGAAACAGCATGAAACCTGTTACAAACTGGGAATACTGTACCTCAGAAAATAGGTTTATATTCATATTTCCATAGATAACATCAAAAACAAGCGCTAAACCAAGAAAAACGGCTGTTAAATAGTGCAAAATAGCCTTTTTATTACTCTTCAAACTGTGCCTTAGGAAATCTACAAGTATGAGAAGTAGTATACCAGCAAACAAAATATACTGTGGATTTAGGTATTCCATTTTATAGTCCTCCGAGAGTGTTTAAAATTAATGAAGGGAAAAGCCCCAATAAAAGAATAAAGAAAGACAGAAAAACCATAAAAAGCAACTCGTTTTTTGAAATGTCCGTTAAACCTGCAAAAGTCTTTTTTAACTGACCGAATAAAGACTGTTTAATTACCCTTAAATAATAATTCGTAGAAAGCATTATACCAAAGATTGCAATAAGGGATATGCCTACAACTCCATAGGAACCTATGAAAATCAGTAATTCCCCTGGAAAATTTGATAATCCTGGAACTCCAAGACTTGCAAATATTCCAAATATAAAGAAGAAAGAAAGAAGCGGCATTCTTGACATGAGCCCCCCCATCTTTTCAGTTTCATTTGTACCAGTCTTTTGCATTAGTATGTAGGATACTCCAAACAACATTGTGATTATGAATCCATGACTTATCATTAAAAGAACAGATCCTGCTACTGCTAAACTAATGCCTGATGAGATACCAATAAACACCAATGACATGTAAAACATGCTTGAATAAGACAGAAGCTTTTTCAGATCCTTTTGACCAGAAGCAGTAAACGCGATGTAAATTGCAGTAAACACTCCTAAAGCTATCAAAGGCAACCTGAAATCAAAAAGAAGATTTCTGAAAAGTCCAAAACCAAATAATATAAATGCAAATCCACCAAGCTTTGAAAGTGCGCTAGATAAAAGCATAGTCCCTGAAGAAGGTGAGTAATAGTATGAGTCAAGAAGCCAGCCATGGAATGGAAATATTGGCATCTTTATCATGACTGTTATTAAAAGCAGGAAAAAGGAGATGTATTCTATATATGAAGGCAAAAGCGACATCTTAGAAGCGATAACGGAAAAGTTGAAGCTACCGGTATAAAGGAAAAGCAGTATAAAAACTGCAAGAAGGGTAAGACTTCCGAATTGAGTGAATACAAGAAATTTCATAGCTGCCCTTTTACCTTTTTCATGATCGCCCCACAGCCCTGTGATGAAAAATAGAGAAAGAACCGCAACTTCCCAGAATATAAAGAATACTATAAGATTTGATGAAACAAAAACCGATATAACAGAAACGTATACTAAAAGATAAAATAAATAAAAGATGACTTTGCTTTGTTTTATCTCTTTAGTTGCAAAAAGAAATATTCCAATAGGAACTGTTACTGCTAGAAGAAGAAATGGGATAGTTATGAAATTTTCCTGCAATGAAAAAGAAAAGCTTATACTGGGATTTATATTTACATTAAAGCCTGAAAAGCCAAAAATGAGGCCGAGAACAAATAAAATAGCATTTACTACCATTGCTGAAAGTACTATTATCTCTGAAGAAGGCAACTTATCATAAAATTTTTTTAGAATTAAAAAAAGTATGCCAATTGCAGGTACTACAAGAAGAAGTATTAAGTTTATCATATGAAAATCACCGCGATAAGGATTACTGCAACCAGTCCTATTATAACTGCAGTTATGTATCTGAATGCATCTCCGTTTTCAATCTCCCTTGTCTTTGAAGAAAGTATAAAAGTAGATTCTGCCATTCTAGACATTGCATTTGAAAACATGAAGTCAAAACTTCCAACGTAAAATCCAAAGGTTGAAATAGCATTACCAATTGCTATTATAAATTTCTCATATCCATAGCCTGCTATTTTTTCAGCGATATTCTTAATTTTATCACTTAATTGCTGTTTTTTCCTAAGGTAAAAAAATTCGTAGGAAATAAATACCCCCAGCAATGAAGCTACCAGTGCTATAAATGAGAAGATATCAAACGAATATGCAATACTTATTATGCCTTTGAAGAAATAAAGGAAAACTCCTCCAACTGTAGAAATTATTGCAAGAATTACTATTGGGAAGAAGAGGTTAAATTCCTTTTTAAGAGGTTTTTTTGTCTTGCTCCTAAATATAATAAAGAAAGCTCTAAAAGAGAAAAGAGCAGTTAAAAAGGCAACAAAAACAAAGGCTATATTTTCAGATACATTGAAATTATGCGTAAGTGCTGAATGAGCAAAAAAGCTCATAAAAGGAGGTATCGCTGAAATTGAAGCAAAGCCTATTAACGCAGGGATAGTAAACCATGTGCCGTTTAGCTTCTTTTTGCTTAATTCATACACATCATAAGTACCAAATGCAATCGCAAGTCCACCGCTTATGAAGAAAAGCATGGATTTAAAAACAGCATGTGTAAACAGGTAAAAAATTGCTCCACCAGCGTTTAAAGTTCCCACGGCTAGGAACATAAAAGCAAGGCTTTCTATTGTTGAATATGCAAGTATCTTTTTGAAATGTCTCTCCTTTAAAGCAAGCAATGCTGCTGCAAAAGCAGTAATGAATCCTATTACAACTATCAAATTAAGAAGGCCTGCTGCAGAAATAAGAGGAAGAAGCCTAACTAAAAGGTATGCACCTGCCGCAACCATTGTAGCAGAGTGAAGAAGAGAACTTACTGGTGTTGGGCCTTCCATTGCATCTATCAACCAAGTATAAAATGGGAACTGTGCCGCCTTTGAAAGTCCTGCAATTGTAAAAAGAGACCCTAAAATTATCAATACTGTCATGGGTATAGAGGATATAGAATTCAAGATAGAAGATATCGAAAATGTCTTAAGTGTAGAGAAGACTATTACTAAAGCCGCAAGAAAAGCAAGATCCCCAATTCTTGTTATTATAAGAGCCTTCTTGCTTGAAACTGCTGGCCCATCTCTATCGTACCAAAAACCTATCAAAAGATATGATGTTATGCCTACAAATTCCCAGAATATAAAAAACAGAAGCAGACTGTTTGACATCACCAAACCAAGCATAGAGAAGATGAAGAAAGACATCTCAGCATAAAATCTTGCATGCTTTTCTTCTTTCATATAAAAACCTGCGAACATTAAAACCATGATTGATATAAATGAAACAAGCAATGCCATGAAAAGTGTAAGGTTATTTCCTATAAAGGAAAGAGAAAATGAGAAATTACTAAAAGAAAACCAAGTATAACTTTCTAGTATATTCTTATTGAAATATAAGATAAAAAAGAGAATAGAAAGAAGAAACGAGATTACTGCAGCTGATAATGAAATCAACCAGCTTAATTTTTTCCTTTCTCCCAATAATGGGATTAAAACTGCAGAGATTAAAAGTGGAAGAAGGATTAGATACAGCATATTAACCTTTATATCTCCCTAGCTTTGATATTGAAAGTGAGCCTGTCTTTCTTGAAAAAATCACCATTAAAGCAATAAAAACAACAGTTTCAAATACTATCATTATAAGTGTTATAAGTGCATAGCTTATGCCATTCAAAGCTGAATAAAAATTAGCAGCAGATACAAAATTTATTATGGCTGCGTTAACTATTATTTCAGAAGATATAATTATTGATATTCCCTCTCTCCTTGAGATTATCCCATATATGCCTATTATAAATAATATAGTCGTAAGCAGCAGAAAATAATCTTCTGGTATCATATATTTTCACTCCTACTTACTATATATATTGTTGAAAATATACTTGCTATTGCAGTAAATGCCAAAACAAGAAGAAGGCCTGCATAATTTTGGAAAAAGTACGTTCCAAAATTGGCATAATTCAAAGCAGTAGAATATCTAGTAGAAGGCATTTTAAGCAGTAGAAATGAAGTAACTGCTAATATTATTATTGGCAGAGAAATAGAAAGCTTTGAGTTTATTCTTTTAACTGCACCTTCTGGCATTGAACTTATCCCTATTGCAAGCAAAAGTACTATCCCACCATTGTATATTATAAGCTCTACAATTCCCAAAAAAACGGCATTCAAGTAGAGTATCATTGCGGTTACGGATATAACAAACATGAACATATAAAGAAGAGAATGGATAAGATTTTTAGTGATTATCATCAAAATAGCAGTAGATATAAGTAATGCTGAAATTATCAAAAACCCAATGATCCCTAAATCCATATATTAGATAAGAGTGTTATAAATAAATAAATGGCTTTCCACTATTAACAATAAAATTCATTATAAATTATAAATAATACCTATTTATTTAAAAGAAATCATATAATTTTATGATAGGATTTAGTATAAAGAACTATGAGAAAGAGTTTGATACTCAAGAATTAGAAAAAAAGCATGTATTTTATGATCTGTATATAAAAAGCGATGATCCACAGATATTAAGGAGTCAAGTATCAGAGTATATGACTGATATGGATTACAAAATTCTACTTAATGAACTTGCAAAATTTGAGGATAATGAACTAGAGGAAACTTTTAGGGGCGGAAATGTAAAGCCAATAAGAGCTCTAATAAAAAGCGCTAAGGACAATAAAAAAGGATCAAAGTATCCTATAGCATGGAAGACATGTCTTATATTAGGAATAGTTCTATTAGCATTCCTTCTTGTCTCATATAGAGCAAATATATACACAAATATAACCCATTTTAGTTATTCTGCATCAGCACTTATACTTTATGGGACAATAGCCTTTTTTGTACTTTCTTTGATATTCTTTGAAATAAAGAAAATAGTACCAATATTTCTATGGGCGAAGATAATAGGAGTTTATGATCCTACAGAGGAATCTGCAAATGTAAGAGTTGTTTTGGCAGGGGATTGTAAATTCAAGGACAAAGAGTCATATTCCAAACTTGAAGGAGACATGACTGAAATGTACAGTGAGCTTTCAAGAAAATATGGAAACAAATTAGACAAGAGACAGCTAGCTAATAGTGTTTCAAGCAGTCTTTCAATGGGGCCTCAAGGCTCAATGAAGCTTAACAACAAATTAAGAGAAATAGAGAAAGAATCTGCTGATTTAGAAAGGAATTTTGTTGCAGGTAAAATAAGTCAAGAAGAATATAATAAGATGAAAGCACAGATTGAAGCAAAAAGAGCACAATTAGACACTTTATTTGATTTGATAAACGGGTAGTTATTTTTTAGTATAAAAAATAGGAGTTTGTTACATAATTTTATTACAGGCTTTCTGAAATAATTGTAAATTAAGTAAATACCTTTTATTTATTATTAAAAACAAAAAGTAAAAGTTTATGTCATAAAAATATCTAAATTATAAGAATAGCTAGAACTAATCTTCTTTATTTTGCCAAGATATCCTATTATCTTGATGCTGATTAATCTGGCTCACTATTTCCGTCTTCATCTTCCATAATTAAATATATCACCTATTCGATATAAACTTTTTAACACTGATGATACCACAATGTTATAATGTAAATACCTCGCTTTTACAGAAATGTATAAAAACTATTTATTTGACTTAGAACTTAAAAGCTCTTTCTGTCTAAGCTCATTCTTCAACTGAGCTACTTTCTTCTTCAAATGCCTGTACTTACCAGCATCAGCTGGCTGGAGCCCCTGCGTCTTCTTTATGTTCATTTTCAGAAGTTCCATTTCCAAGTCCTTCAGATTCTCTTCCATCGTTTATTTTCACTCCTCCTATGTTTTCAGTCGGCACGACTATAGTTACTTTTATGCCTATTGATCCTCTTTTGAGCACTAACTGTTTTTTTGCACTTCTTACCCCAAAAAATTCTACTTGACCTGTTTTTGGCATAACACTGCCGGTTGGCCTAAATTTAAAGTGTGCAGCTCTTTCCTTTATAACTCCACCTATCTCTATTTCTACGCCTTTTGCACCCGCGGCCATTATACTATCCATTGCCTTGTGAGCAACTACTTTGTACTTCATTGGTCCGTATTTAGCTATCTTAAAAGCTATTGAGTCTGCAACTATAGCTGGATCCAAATTAGGATTCTGTGAACCTTCAACCTCTATCCTAGGAGATTCTTGATTAAAATACTCCCCAAGTTCCTTTGAACTTTCTCTTAGTATTTGATTAGCTCTTGTAATTATTGCACCCGGTTTTGGAGTCTTTATAACAATTTTCATACCTAAAGGAGTCTTTTCTATTCTTATATCACTTATTCCAAACCTACTAAATTTTTTGAATAAGTACTCTCTAGCTGTTTCATCATTCACTTTGTTCGCAATTAATTTTTTGGGTAACATACTATTTCTCCGCTTTTAACTCATTACTTTCCATGCTTTTATTACTTTCTTGTTCAACTTTTTCTTCATCTGGTTTTTTATCTTCTACCTTTGTCTCTTCTTTTACATCCTCTTTAACAGCAGGTTTTTCAGCCGCCGCTTTATCCGTATTATCTGGCTTCTTTTCAGGCATTTTTCTTTCCTGATCAACTAATGAATAAATCGTCAAATTTGTACGCTTTCCATGTCTATAAACAGTCCCGCTTGAAAACCTTTGATAACCTCCTCTACCAAGGGCATAACTACTTACAACTATTTTAGATTCATCAAAACCCATATTTTTTGCATTTGCCCTTAACTCTTCAAGCATTGAAATTACCTGCTTAGTTGCTTTCTGTGGATAACCTGCAGGTACACCATGTTTATGGCCTTTACTTGGGTATTTTCTAAAGGGGATATAAACCTGTTTTGTAAGAACTCTCTTAAGGAGAGCATTTGCCTTTGAGATCTGCTTGCCTTTAACCGCTTCCATTATTTCATGAGTATGCTTCAGCGATATCGGCATCCCTTCTCTCTTAACCCGTATTGTAGTTACCATATTTACTTAATAGGAACAAACCCACTTGAACGTGTAGCTTTCATACCTGGAGAACCATGCTTTACCTGTTTCGTTGTAAGTGCAAATTCGCCAAGACGATGAAAAAGCATAGAAGGTTTTATTTCTATAGGTATAAACTCCTTTCCATTGTGTACATGTATTGTAAGACCCACGAAATCGGGCATTATAAACATCTCTCTCATATGCGTTTTAATGTTTTTTGACTTTGCTGCTTTTTTCTTCATGTTGACAAGAAACGCCTTTTCTTCCGGAGAAAAGCCTCTTTTTATGGCCCTTCTGAAATCAGCGTTAGCTATCTTTGCAAGATCCTCATTTGACATCTTTTTAAGCTCATCTATGCTTTTCCCTCTAAATTTATACTCTTCCATTATCTAACACCTGTCCTCTTAGGAGCTATTGACCCTACTTTTGCACCTGGAGGAGAGTTCCTAGCAGAGCTTTTAGACTTGTGCTGTGTACTTCTTCTTTTTCCTCCAAATTTATGCTCGTAAGCATTCATTGCAACGGCAGCATTCATAGGCCAGTATCTGCTTCTGGCTTTTATAAGATGATATTTATTACCTGCCTTATAAAATGGTTTTTCTTTTCTTCCGGCATTGGCTATTTTACCTACAATTGCCCTACAATCTTGTTTTAATCTAAGGATCTTGCCGCTTGAAAGTGAAATTGCAACTTCTTTTCCTGTGTTTTCCATTATCCTTGCACTGTTTCCGCCAGCTCTTATAAGTTTTCCACCATCTCCTGCCTTTAACTCAACATTGTAAACGTTTGTTCCTGTTGGCATATCACCAAGTCTTAAAACTGAACCCTCCTTTATGCCATCTGTTTTCATATAAGGTATTATAAGACCTTCATATGCCCCTACAAATGCAGGTAAAAAGGACTTTGAACCATTTTCAAATTTTACCTCCATTAAAGGTGCAGTTCTATAAGGATCATGAATAAGTTTTATTATTCTTGCATTCATGGGTTCTAATGAATTTGGAAGTTTTACCTTTCCGATTGCGTTGAAATCGTTGAATCTGAAAACCCTGCTCTTTCCCCTTCTTCTTGATCTTGGTACTTTCATAATTATCGAAATTATACACTACTTATGTTTTTTACCTTTATATATATTTTTACCTTCAATAAAAACAAAATATAATAAAGGTAAAGGTATTTTATTCTTTAATAATGAAAAATAATGCATTAAAGCTTTTCGGAAGTGAAATAATCAAGGAATCTGCAGGATTTGCTCAACTATGTAGAACTGGAAGAAGATGGGAAGGAAAAGCAATCCTTATTGTTCTTGACGCTTGCCTTGACAGTACTGGCTTAAATTACTTTACTGTAGTTGTTCCAAAAGTTAATTATTTTAGGGAGAGATACATAAAAACTGGAATAATATCAAAATGCAGTGATTTTAAAAAACTAAAAGAAAAGGAATTAATTTCTATATTTAAGAACAAAAGAGTGTGGAATGCAATGAAAAACGTATGTGAATTTATAACAGAAAAAAACAACGGTGAAAATGAAATAAAAACAATTAAGAAATGGGCAGAAAATGCAGATCCATTTAACTTCAAAAAAGATGAATTAGGAAAGATAAAAGGCATAGGAATAAACACTTTTCAATATTTAAGGATACAAAGTGGTATAGACACAGTAATGCCAGATAAAATAATAATGAAATGGATAAGCAATAACTTTAAACCTGTTAAAACGCCTTACGAATGTATAACAGGGGGAGATAAAATAAGTAAGATCTTAGGTATTAGCAAAACAGAACTATGTTGGGCTATATGGATAAAAGAAAGTGGTGAACTAAATCGTATAAAAATAGAATAAAAACGTATATAAAATAGCAAAAACTTTTTCTCTTATGGATATAAATAAAATAAATTTTATAAAAAAATCTTTTATAAACTTTGAAGACAAAACTGAAAAACTTTTGATATACAGAGAAATTGGTGAGAATAATTTTCATTTTGTATTTAAATGTCCAAAATGTGGGAAAGAAAATGATTTTGAATCAGAATTAAAAACTGAAAAAGTAAAAGAGAATGGAAAGGCAAAGGAAAAATATGTCTTTAACTGTAGTAAATGTGGGCAAGTTTATTCGGTAGAAAGATTAAAGCCGCCACGCGCGAGATCAAAGTAATATGGCCCAATTAAAGGACACAATAATTAAACTAGTTGATGATTATAAAATAAAAAGCAGCAATGAGAATGGACAGAATTTTCTTATAGATGAGGAAGTTTTAAGAGAAGAAATAGAAAAATGTGAATTAAAATCCTCCGATATAGTTTTAGATATAGGTGCTGGATTCGGAAGTATAGAAAACTTAGTAAGCAAAAAATGCAAAATAATAGCAATAGAAAAGGAGATAAAATGTTATTCTTATTTAATTGATAAATATGAAATAGACCAGAATGTACAGATAATAAACTCAGATGCATTGGATATGATATACCCCAAGTTTAACAAGATACTATCAAATCCTCCGTATAACATTTCAGATCGAATAATTGAAAAACTTTCATTCT
>JAMDDW010000043.1:0-4635 GCA_023488405.1 Candidatus Parvarchaeota archaeon
TTTAAGGCTTTAAATAGCATATTGTTTGATAGAAATTAAGGGATATAAATATTTCTACATATGATTTAATTGCAACACCAGTAATAGCTGGAAAGAGTTAAATTTAAACAAAATCTAATTAAAATATGGAAATAATACCCATGGGTACCACAACTGTACAGTATGAAGGAGTGCTAGATGATCAGAAGTTTTACAATTTTCTTAGAGATCTTTTAGTCTCTGCAGGTTATTCTGTAAAGGAAACGAGTTATATACAGTTTTCTGGTCCAAATTATGTTATAAAATGGATAGCTATGAAAGTAATAGATGATTATATGGCTTATAGAATCACTGTAAACTTGGATTACAGAAACATACAAGAGACGATAGCAGTAAAGGATGGAAAGCAAGTAAAGGCAAAAACCGGAACCGTACAGGTACAGCTGGTCTCTGATATATTGGTAGATTATCTCAACAAGTGGACAAAAGGGGTTTCAAAACTGGTAAGGCCGATATATGACAAAATGAATGAAGAAGTAATGACTCAGAGAAAAGCAGCTTTTGAAAGCGACGTTGAAAGCATTAAATCAACTATACAGTCCAACTTCAATCAGTGATCATGCAAAGTTTAACATCCTTAGATATATACAAGTTACTTGATGAAATTTCATACATGGATGGGGGATTCATAAGAAATATAAAAAGCAGGAAAAATGAATTTTATTTTCTTATTTACAAAGGAAAAGAGTATTGGCTTAAGATAGTACCTGGAAGTTATTTCTGTGTAGTTAATGAAAAACCGGAAGACAGCATTGATTTCGGATTCACACTTCTAGTAAAAAATGCTCTTAAAGGAAAAAGATTTTCAATCAGCATGCATAACTCGGACAGGATATTGGAGATAAAAACAGACAGCAATAAACTCGTTATAGAGATGTTCTCCAAAGGGAATGTCATACTGTTAAAGGATGAAAAAATAGAAAGAGCACTTTTTCAGCGAAAATTCGAAAGCAGAGAGATTTCCAGCGGAGGTGACTATGTATATCCTCCCGGAAACAAAAAGTCTTTTAATGACATGTACGGAGGTTTCTATTCGATTTTAAAAACATCCGACAAGGAAAGCATAGTAAAAAGCCTTGCAATTGACTTTTCAATGGGAGGTTATTATGCAGAAGAGGCATGTTTTCGCGCAAAAGTGGATAAATCAAAGAAGCCTGCTGAATTAAATCCTGAAGAAAGTAAAATGCTGCGGGAAAAATTCCTGGAGATAGTAAAAGAAAATAAGCCGAACATAATTGATAAAAACATTTTTTCTGCAATTGAATTAAAACATATAGAAGGCAAAAAGGAATATTTTAATACCATAAACTCTGCAGTCATGGACTTCTTTGAAAAGCCTGCGGAAATAGAGAGAAAAAACCCGGTAAAAATAGAACTAAACAAAGCGCAGGACCGGCTAAAAGAATATGAAGAGGATATAGAATTTATAAATTCAAATTATGAAAGAATAGAAAACGCAATCGAGATTTTAAAATTATCCGGTAAAAGTATAAGTGAAAGAAGGAAGGAACTAGATAGTCTAGGATTTATAATAAATGAAAAGAACATAACGCCTAAGGAAAGGCAAAAAATAAATATAGACATAACACAAAGCCTGAATTATAATCTGTCCGTCTTATATCAAAAGGCAAAGAGACTTAAAAACATAGATACAGAGGCAATAACCTCAAAGACAAAGATGATAAAAAGGATAAAAGTGAAGGCAGAAAACCAATGGTACTCAAAGTTTAGACATTTTATAACGTCTAATGGAAGGTTAACAATAATAGGAAAAGATGTAAATCAAAACGAATCACTTATAGAAAAACATGTAGAAAAGAACGATTTAATAGGTCATGCAGATGTTTTCGGCAGCCCATTCGGTGTGATAAAGGCCGATGAAAATAATGAAATAAACAGAAAAGACATGGAAGAAGCTGCTGTTATGATAGCATCGTATTCATCTGCATGGAGAGCGGGTGCTGCAAACCTTGACGTTTATTTCGTAAAGCCTGAACAGGTTACAAAAACTCCTCCTTCTGGTGAATATCTAAAGAAGGGGGCATTTTATATAGATGGGAAAAGGGACTATGTCAAAAGTGCCCAATTGGGGATTTACATTTCTGTAGAGATAAGGGAAGAAGTGGCAGACTTAAAAGTTGCACCATATGAACCTGGCACGACATTTTTTCTGATAAAGCCAGGAAATAAAAAAAGAGAGGAGATTATAAGAAAAATAAACAGGGCTCTTTCACAGAAGTATTCTATACAGATAAATGAAGATTATATAGATAGACTTATCCCGCAGGGTAAATCTTCAATAGATAAAATAAAGCTTACCTAATCACTTTGAGGAGTGTTCTATTATGAATTCTTCTATTGCCTTGTCTTTTGCAAGTTTGGTTATAAAGCCTGCTATCTTGTTTCTATTTCTTTTCTGAGCAGTTATAACCTTGTTCAATGCGTCCTTATTGTTTTCAAAATTGTCAGTGAAAAGGGTTTTGTACATTCTAAGTACTTCTATAGTTGCATTCCTTATTTCTTTTCCTCTTATTCTTCCCATTCGTTATTATAGCTGCAGGAGGTATTTAAATATTTTTGTTTTTGAGTTATTAGCTTAGGTATTAGTCTGCAACCTAAAGATTGTTCGTATACTCCTCAACACTTATGTAGCGGGGCACTCTCCTTAGCCCTTTTATCTTAATCTCCTTCCTAAGAAAATAATCCAGATACGAATCCCAAGGCATACAATTCCCTGCTACGCATGTATAAAAATGCACTCTGATTCTTCCGTTGTCCTGCCTTTTTAGCTCTACAACATTTTTTCTCTTTCATCGAAAAAGTAGTAAAGATTATTTTTCGTTCTTTCAAACTCGCTTATAGACATAAATCCACACTATCCAGCACGTGTTTATCCGGCAAAATAATCTTCGAAAGTTTATCAATATTACTTGTTATTTTCTACTACTATAATATTTATATCTCCTAATACTACATTTGTTCTCAAGTATTTATATTTTTATTAAAGTAATCTGATTTACTAAAAAAGACATACAACAAAGTTAAATATAAGACACTATTTAAAATTAATTGAAACATCGCCTAGGTGGCTCAGTGGCAAAGCGTCTCCTTGGTAAGGAGAAGATCGCGAGTCCGATTCTCGCCCTAGGCTTATTTTTTCAGTAGAGAGCAAAGTGCTAAACCATCGACTTTTTATGAAGCATTTATTGTTGCAATCTGTGGAGTTCTATACCAAATTCATAACTCAAGTTGGATGACAAACGCTATTTTTGATAGAAAAACAGTAGATCAACCTAAATATGACTTAACGAATCTATAACATTCTACGAGAAAAATCAAGTAACCGCTAATAGAACCTTTGTACTGTATAATATAGCATCCAAAACCTTTGCTGATACAATGGGTTTTGTGCTTTTTAAGTTCAAACCCAATATCACAAGTGAATTTACCAGCACCCAAAAATTATAAAGTATCACAGATAGCATAAAATACAGGAATCGGATTATGTATTTTTTGGATGATTATCTCTTTCTTAAACTTTCTGGTTTTTGCCTTACGCGGGTGGATACAATAATCATCACCCTCGCATTCTGGCTTATCACATTTGTAATTAAGCTGAAAAGCCAACATTTCAGTTGTTATTGGTTCAGCGGTTTTAATCCACTCTTTATAGTTCATATCTGCAACGCATTCTCACATTATTATTACTAATTTGATACTTATAGGTATCATTAAAGCTTTATAAATATACATTATATATAACTTATATGTACTGTATTCGCATCAAAAATGTTATAAAACAATACATTTTAGGTAACATAAATGGCTGAAAAGAACGCAGAAAGCAAACAAAAAAGTAAGAGAGTCGCGGCATCTTTTACAAAAAAACAGATAGAGATTATAAAAAGTTTAGTGGGTGCTGGCTATGGTCGCAGTGCGCCGGACGTAATAAGTAAAATCGTGTCTTCTTGGTTATTTGATAATAATTACATTGATAAAAATGAAGAAAACGAGGTAAAAAATAATAATGGCAAATAAAGAAAAAGACATTTCTTCAAATAAGGGAGGAAGCCTAGAGAATTGGTTATGGGAAGCGGCATGCTCCATACGAGGAGAAATAGATGCTTCAAAGTATAAAGAGTTCATTCTGCCACTAATCTTCTTAAAGAGATTATCAGATGTATTTGAAGACGAACTCAATAACTTAAATAAAGACAGGGAAATAGCCAAAAAACTAGCCGATGCCGATCACTCCCTTGTAAGGTTTTTTGTTCCAGAAAAGGCGTTGTGGGACAACATAACTAGGCAAACAACTGGTTTAGGTGAGTATATAACAGACTCCATGAGGTTGTTGGCAAGAGAAAACCCTAGATTAGAAGGAGTAGTCAATGCGATAGATTCGTTAAGTCATATTTAGGTTGATCTACTGTTTTTCTATCAAAAATAGCGTTTGTCATCCAACTTGAGTTATGAATTTGGCATACAATTCCCTGCTACGCATGTATAAAAATGCACTCTGATTCTTCCGTTGTCCTGCCTTTTTAGCTCTACAACATTTTTTCTCTTTCATCGAAAAAGTAGTAAAGATTATTTTTC
>JAMDDW010000043.1:4645-18031 GCA_023488405.1 Candidatus Parvarchaeota archaeon
CAACTGGTTTAGGTGAGTATATAACAGACTCCATGAGGTTGTTGGCAAGAGAAAACCCTAGATTAGAAGGAGTAGTCAATGCGATAGATTTTAACCAATCAACATCTGGTCAAAGAACAATAAGCGATACAAGTTTGCGCAAACTTGTTGAAATTTTAAATAGAAAAAGACTCGGCTTAAAAGATGTAGATACAGATCTTCTTGGACGCGCATATGAATACCTTCTTAGGAAATTTGCGGAAGGTTCTGGTCAAAGTGCCGGCGAATTTTATACGCCACCAACGGTGGCAGAACTGATTGCTAATTTAGTAGATCCGACACCCGGAGTCAGTATTTATGATCCAACCTGCGGAACAGGGGGTCTTTTAATAAAGTGTAATTATAAGTTTATTGAAAAATACGACAGCAAACCAAAAATAAAAGTACCGACATATTACGGGCAAGAATCAATTTCTTCTACTTATTCAATGGCTAAAATGAATATTTTTATGCACGATATGAGTGCGGAAATCGCTTTAGGCGATACAATGAACAGACCTGCATTTCTTGATTTGAAGGGGAATTTACAAAAATTTGATATAGTTATAGCAAATCCGCCATGGAACGATCCACACTTTACTCAGGCAACATACGAAGGAGATCCTTATAATAGGTTCTTATTTGGATATCCCCCCAATAACAATGCTGATTGGGGTTGGATTCAGCACATGTTTACAGCACTTAATGAAAATGGAAGGGCTATAATTGTAATAGACACCGGCGCAGTTTCTAGGGGTTCTGACACAAAAAATACAGATAAAGAAGAGATTATCCGTAAATCGTTTGTAGAAAATGATTTATTGGAGTTTGTAATACTGTTGCCAGATAACTTATTTTATAATACGCCTTCATCCGGTCTAATCATTGGAATAAATAAAAACAAAAAACACAAAAACGAAGTTTTATTAATAAATGCATCAAAATTGTACGAGAAAGGACGACCTAAACGGTTTTTAAATGAGGAGACTATCCATTTGATCTACAAAATCTACAAAGAGTGGCGAGAAGAACCTAATATAAGCAAAACCCTCACAATGAAAAAGCTAATAAATTATAATTTAAATCCATCTAAATACGTAAAACAAACAAATAAAGGCTCTTTTCTTCCTGTGGAAGAAGCCATTTCGATTTTGAAAAAAACTGAGAGTGATCTAAAAATAGTAAACGAAGACCTAAACGTTTTACTTAAGGAGCTTGGATTCAAGTTATGAGCTTATTAACAATTCCTAAAAAATTGAACTTTGAAGGCTGGCGAATAGTTAGGCTAGGGGAATTAATCTTTCCAGACCGAGAAAAAATAAAGGCCACAGAGTATAGTGGGGAACATAAATTCGTAAAGAAAATATCTTTTTCTAGTGGGAAAATTGTATTCAGAGAAAAAAATCAAACAAAAACAGATGCTTATAAATCAACTAAAGGCCACCTACTGATCTCTAATATCGCTTTTAATCAGGGTGGTGTCGCTATAACTACGGAAACTACAGTTGCGACTACACACTATGACTTTTATAAGACTACTGCCAATGTTGATATACTTTATCTTTGGCACTACTTAAGATCAGATTTTTTTAGAGCATTATTTTCAGAAGAAATAAAATATACAGGCTATAGAAAAGAAGCGAAGTACAATTTTATTAAAGATCTTAAAATCTTATTACCCCCACTCAACGAGCAAAAATCAATAGTTTATATCTTATCAAGCCATCAATCCGTAATTGTTGCAAGAAGATTTAGAAGTGCAAGAACAAGTTGTAAACGCAAGTATTGGACTAAAAATCTCGTTAATGCGGTATCTTTTTACAGAAGGAATAAAACATAGAAAATTGAAGGATACTGCTATCGGAAAGATCCCCATAGACTGGCGCGTCGAAAACTTCAGAAACATTCTATCTAGAACCCTTAGACATGGAGTATACAAACGAAAAGAAGATATAAGTTCAAGTGGTGTGCGCATAATAAAAATGGGCGACTTAAATTCAAATCTGAAAATCGGCGACCAAGACATGGAACGTGTTAGAGTCAATGAAAATGAATTAAAACGATTCAAGGTAGATGAAGGAAATCTAATTTTTGCACGAACATCTATTATAGCAGGCGGCCTTGGAAATTGTGGTATTATAATTAAACACAATGATACAATTATCTTCGATGGAAACCTGCTCTGCGCAGATCTAAATTTAAACGTTGCCTATCCAGAATTTTACTTATATTATTTTAAATCTGAACAAGGACAAAAAGAAATTTCTGGGATTACAGCAGGTACACAATCTAGAAATATTTCTAGTTCAAACTTAATGGAGATTATGATTCCATTGCCAGGCATAAAAGAGCAAATTGAAATTGCAAATATAATCTCTAAGGTCTTTGAAAAGATACGATTAGAATCAAAAAGATTAACCTTAATGAAGTCGATTTTTTATGCGTTGTCAAATAAATTAATTGAGGGGAAGATAACTACCCGTGCTTTGGAGGTTCCAGAGAATGTTAATAGGAAATGAACGCCCAGCAGTGCAAGATCAGATAATAAAATACGCCAAAGAAATCGGCTGGCAATACTTGGATAAAGAAGAAGCACTACGATTAAGAGGAGGAGAAACCGGCCTTATTCTTAAAGAAGTTTTCGAGAAGCAGATGGTTAAACTTAATTCAGATTTTATAGATGGAAACATGATACAAGACCTTATAAAACGCATAGAAACAGCAATGCCAAATATTAAGGGTAATTTGGTAGTTTGGGAACACTTAAGAGGATTAAAATCTATTTTTGTTCCTGAAGAAAGAAGAGAAAGAAACGTCCAGTTTATTGATTTTTCAAATATACAAAGAAATACTTTCCATGTTACTGAAGAATTCTCTTACACAAATGGCAGATACAGGAACAGGCCGGACATCGTATTCTTTATTAATGGTATTCCGACTTTAATCGTAGAAACTAAGGCTGCAAATAAATTGGAAGCAATTTCTATGTCTTTTGATCAGATACGCAGATATCATGAAGAGACGCCGGAGTTGATGACTGTTATGCAGTCTTTCCAGCTTACAGATCTTATACGCTTCTTTTATGGCCCTACGTGGAATACTTCCAGAACCGCCTTACTAAACTGGAAAGAGGAGCAGTCAGGTAATTTTGAATCATTAGTAAAAAGCTTCTTTGAAAAAGCTAGAACAATCAAACTTATTGAGGATTTTATACTTTTCCCGGAGAAAGACGGAGAGCTGAAGAAAGTAATATTTAGGCCACATCAGATGAGAGCAGTTAATAAAATCTATGTTAGAGCGGGCTCAAATAAAAAGCGAGGGTTAATATGGCACACGCAAGGCTCTGGAAAAACTTATACCATGATAGTAGCAGCTAAAAAATTGATCTTAGACCCTACGTTCAATAACCCGACAATAATAATGGTCGTGGATAGGAATGAATTAGAGTCTCAACTTTTCAATAATCTTGCCGCGGTTGGATTTGGAAACATAGTGGTCGCAGAAACGAAAGAACATTTACAAAGATTAGTGAAAGAAGAGCATCGTGGTTTGATAGTAACAATAATACACAAATTTGAAGGGATGCCCCCAAAGATTTGCATGAATAAAAACATTTATGTTCTAATCGATGAAGCACATAGAAGTACACAAGGTAAGTTTGGGAATTACATGATGGGCGCGATACCGAATGCGACTTACATTGGATTCACTGGCACTCCGGTCATGAGAACCTTTAAAGGCACAAACACTTTCACGATATTCGGAAGAGACGATAAAAACGGATATCTTGATAAGTACGGAATAAAGGAGTCTATAGAAGACGGGACTACGGTCCCATTAAAATATTCAATCGCATCAAATAAATTACTCGTAAAAAGAGGCGTCCTAGAGAAAGAATTTCTAAGTCTAAAGGAAGCTGAAGGAGTTTCTGACGTAGAAGAACTGAATTCAGTACTACGCAAACAGGTAACTCTTTGTAATATGCTGAAGAATGAGGTTAGAGTTAAGAAAATCGCGGAATTTGTGGCAAATCACTTTAAAAGCAATGTAGAACCATTAGGATACAAAGCTTTTCTGGTTACAGTCGATAGAGAAGCCTGCGTAATGTACAAAAAGGCGTTGGACAAGTTTCTGCCAAAGGATTATTCAGAAGTAATAATGAGTTCATTTTACGAAGACGCTGTAGAGATGAAGGCTTTTCACAAGACTGAAGAAGAGGAAAAAGTCGTAAGAAAGAAGTTCCAGAACCCGGTGGATAAACCAAAGATTCTAATTGTTACAGACAAACTACTCACAGGTTTTGATGCACCAATTCTTTATTGCATGTATTTAGACAAACCAATGAGGGATCATGTTCTTTTGCAAGCTATAGCTAGAATAAACAGGCCCTATGAGGAAAATGGGCATAAGAAAATTTGTGGTCTAGTAATCGATTTCATAGGTCTATTTGGTAATCTTAAAAGTGCTTTGGCGTTTGATTCAAAGGATGTAAATGATATAGAAGCCGTTGTACAGGATTTGGAGATATTGAAATTAAGATATTCAAAACTTATGTCAACAGTAAAACTGGCTTATCTAAAACCTATAAATGCATATTCTAGGGACAAGGCAGTAGAATATATCCTTAAAATATTCGCGGATGAGAAAGAGAGACAGAAGTTTTTTGAAATATACGAAGAGTTAAAAGACATATACGAGATTTTATCGCCAGACGACTTTCTCAGAGATTATTTAGACGACCAAGAGAATTTGGCCAGGATTTACCGCATATTAAAAGAGGCCTTTGGCACCGGCTTTTCTCCAGACAAAGATTTTGGACGGAAAACTGCCAACCTGGTTAGAAGGCAGACTACCAGTACAAAATTACCGGAAAAATTAAGTACTTATGACATAAATGAACACACTTTACAAACTTTAGCCAGTATAAAGGCCTCAGAAGAAGAAAAAGTGTATAATCTTTTAGTAAGTGTTAGAGCCTTTGTCTTGGACAATATCGCTAGTGCGCCGTATTTATTATCTATTGGAGAAAGAGCACAACAAATAGCTAAAGCCCACAATGATAATTTGCTTAGCACGAAAGATTCTCTAACAAAAATGAAAGATCTTGTGACAGAAATTAATTCAGCTAAACACTCACAAAATGAACGAGGGTTTAATACGCAGGCTTTCACAGTATATTGGATCTTAAAACAGAAGACAATAAACAAATCAGAAGACGTGGCGGTCTTATTCAATAAATTAAGTGTGGGCTTCCCGCACTGGCAGACAAATCCTAAGCAAGAAAGGATTATAAAGAGAGAATTAATAAAAGAATTATTGTCAAGGAATATTGAACCTGGTGAGGCCGCATCAATTATAAAAGAAATAGTCAATACATTGAAGTTAGGCAGATAATGGATAAGGACGAATTTATCAAAGAGGTAACAGAGTTAAGCCAGAAGGTTGGCGCTAGTTTTAAAGAGATTCAAATCAGGACGATGAAGAATAAATGGGGTAGTTGCTCTCATTCTGGAAGAGTCACGTTTAATTCTAGAATTTTGTCCGAATCTGATGAAAGAAGAAAGTACATTATTCTACATGAATTGCTCCATCTAAAATACAGCAAACATGATAAATTATTCGCTTCTCTTCTAAAAGCGCACATGGCTGAAGAATGAGCAATATCTATGCAAACACAGGAATTCAATCAAAATTTAACTGAATTGGAAAGTAGGATAAAAAGTATAAGCAAAGAATTTGGGTGGAATTTAGAGAATGAAAATGTAGAGACGCATGAACTTATTTTTAAAACAAGACCTTCATGGCTATCATGGGGGGAATCAGTAAAAATAAACCTGACTCAAGACAAAAATAAAGTCGGTTCTGTGATTGTCTCTGTAGAGTCAAATCCTGAGGCTCAAATATTCGATTGGGGTAAAAGTAGAAGAAATGAAGAACTTTTGATAAACAAACTAAAGGGGGTGGAGCAATAAAATGAAGTTATATATAAAGTGCGATAGCTGTGACCAAAAAATTTATCTCTCCACGCAAGCTAGACATAAGTCGGAATTGCCAGAAAAATTTAAACTTAGCTGTCCAAACAACGTTTGTAAAAAAGAGCATGAATACAAACGTGAAGATGTAATTGCTGAACCCAGTAATGGAACTGGTGCAGGAGGCGCAGTAGTTGGTGGTCTATTAGGTTTAGTAGGGGGCCCATTGGGACTTATTATCGGTGCGATTATAGGGGGCGTGATTGGTGCAAGTACGGACCAGTCTGATTCAGAAGCCGCTAATAAGTTTAATAGTGGAGGATAAATGGTCAATAAAACTTTTTTTGTTGGAGTTATGATTATTGTTATGGTGATAGCCATACTACTAATAGCTACCCACCTGGGAGATTACTTAATTCTTATAGTCTTTGCTAATCTTTCGACTTTAAGTAATGTCTTTGTTGCGGTTATAATTATATTAGTTATCTTTAATTACATTTTATTAGCAATAACAAAAACTAGAAGCTCTTACCATCCCGCAGGTAATTTAGGATTTCACGAAATATTTGGACCACTGGGAGATATACTAAACTTTTCATTTTTCGGTTTTTTAAATTACGAAATTTTTATTACGTCTACTAGCGTAATCGCTTCTTTTTATCAAGGAAAACTTACTGGAATAATTCCTACTGAACCACTTTATACTCTATTACTTGTAATGCTAGGATTATTAGGTTTTTCAGGTTACACAATATACATAATGGTAATGGAAATTTTGAACTCGCAAGCTTTAAACAGCAAAAAAGAAGCAATAATTATTCCAGTTAAATAACTATTTTGATTACAGCAGCCATAGGCATTTATTTACCAATATACCTCAAATTCTTTGTTTTCTTTAACAAATACTTTCTATACTCATATGCACTAAAGGCGTCTATTATTCTATTGAGTCTTCTTGATCCGATATGATTATGGTAGTATCTAGCGACAAGTTCCGCAATCGCCCCTTGCTCTCTCCCAGGTGCTACAAACACAAATTTCCTTCTGTATACTACAAGTTTTATCGGCAGGTAACCCGTCATATATCTACACACAGGTATCTCGTTCCTTCTAGCGAAATAGAAACCATCCAGAAGTAACTTACCTAAGATCTTAAGCATTCTCTTGCCAAAGATCACATTTCCATCTCGCTTTATTCTTTTCGTGCGGTTCCAGACAAATTTGTACGAGACGCCGAGAATAGCAGCAGTAGATTCTCTGCCCAAGCCACTTCTGACCATAGCGATAGCCTTCTTGCCGATTTCTGGATCAAACCGTCTGCGAGCCGATACCTTTGGAGTGTACTTACCTACCGTAGTCGGAGACACACGCAACTTTTTTGATATGTCAGTCTTGGATATGCCCATCATAAACAGGTCTTTTATATTTTCTATAGTCTCCTTGCTAAGCGCTTTTGAAGCGTTTATGTCATAAAGATGCTCTTTTACCCACTGATAAGATACGCTCAGTTCCTTGGATATCAACAGTTTACTTATCCCTTCACTAGCGAGTTTTCTTGCTCGTTCTACCATTTCTTGAGGATAATGATTAGATCTTTTCAATGGGATGTCCAAGCAAAGATTGTAGACATAGTTCGAACTGAAGCCTAATCTTCTTGCGGCTTCCGTTCTGGAAAGCCCGCTTTTCACCAATTCTCTCGCTTCCGCCTTCACTTCGTTACTATATTTTTGCATAACTTCATCGACAAGAAGTAGTGGTTACGCTAGATTTAAGGCGAATCGGTCATTAGCGTTTTTCAAAAAGAACGAAACAGAAATCAAAGTGGTCGGCTTTCACAGAATGCTTTTAATCACTTGCTGCTTTAGGTTTATAGAGTTCATTGGCGTTTTTGCACATTGAGCTCTACTGTTTTTATTTATACCTACAATTATTTTGCAGTAATAATTATATATTTTGCTGGCTTCCGCTTGGCAATGTTCCGTTTCCCATACAGGGATAATATGTATTTCCATTGTAAACTATATTACTTACGTAATTATAGCTAACAATGCCTAGTTTTTTATATTATATCTTCTTCCGCAACTACCACAAAATCCCCTATGGAGATAACTGCACTGTATGGGATCTCTTCAAAGCCATTTTCATCTTTCTCGAACTGAAACGTATTAGCATAGGAGGTAGGATTCTTGACAGACAAATAAACTAGTTCTCCTGTTCTTACTTCATATATAAGATCCTGTACTATACCTATCTTCTTTCCGCTCTTTCCTACAATGGTTTTACCGACTATTGTTCTTGCATCTATTTTTTCTCCTTTAGTTACACCTGCCATAATCAACCTCCTGATAGTTTTACTAATATTTTTATATTAATACATAATTAAATAATTCTTAACTTAAAAAGCTTTTACATTATTAAAGAATATAAAGTATCTATCATTTTCAATATAGCCACTTTCTACCGGATTTAAGCTGCTTAAATCTATATTCGATGACTTTAAAACCGAGATTATTAAACGGCCGTTTTCAGCAGTTAAATCGAACAGCTTTTTGATTGTACTTTTACGGTCTGTTTCTTCTATATCCTGCAGAACGGTTATGCAGAACACAATATCAAACTTCCTATCAGAAACAAAATCCTGTATCCTTTTCTTTACAACTGAAACGTTCTTAAATCCTTTTTTAACAATCATATTAGCCATATCTGACGGCTCAATTGCGGTTATTTCATTTTTCGGAAGCATCGATTCGAGTATGCCTGTGCCTGCACCCGCATCTAATAGTCTATCACTGTCTTTTACCTTTATTTTTGACAAAATAAACTGTATCTTGTTTTCTTGCTCCCTTAAATAAAGACTTTCATAGCTTTCACCTATAGAATTGTAATAAATTATGGAATCCATCTTAGTAGGATTTTGCAAAGTATGCATTTACCTTTGAATCATTTCCGCAAAATATACATTTCTTACTGATTAGTTCTTCATTTTCCAAAGGAATAAGTCTGGAAGTAGCTCCAGTTTCATTTTTTATTTTTTCTTCACATTCTGGAGTACCGCACCATGAAGCTTTTGCTACATATAAGCTGTCTTTAACTTCTTTTACAAACCTTTCTTTTGAATCTTCTTCTTTTATCCTTTTTTTACTGTCTTCTCTGGCATTTTCAAGCATTTTTTCGTGTATTTCTTCAAGTTTTTCTTTTAATTTTTCTATTTCATCGAATGCGAGAGAGGACTGTTCATTGTTTATTCTTGTTTTCAAAGATATATTTTTTGAGTCCAATTCCCTTTTACCAACCTGTATTTTCAATGGTACACCTTTTAAATCATATTCATTAAGCTTCCAGCCTGGAGAGTATTCCTCCCTGCTGTCAAGAAGTACTCTTATATTCATTTCTTTTAGCTTGGATTCTATCTGCTTGCAATATTTAATAATAGCGGCTCTTTCCTCTTTGATAATAGGGATAATAACACACTGATAAGGCGCAATGTGAGGAGAAAGAACTAACCCTTTATTATCTCCGTGTACCAATAACATTACACCTATCGAACGCATTGAAATACCCCACGAAGTTTGAAAAGGGTACTGTAATTCATTCTTTTCATCCAAAAACTTTATATCAAAAGGCTTTGAAAAATTCTGACCTAGATTATGCGAAGTCGCTGCCTGCGACATAAAATTATTCGGCAGAATCGCTTCTACTGTATAGGTAGTAACTGCGCCTGCAAACTTTTCACTCTCACTTTTTCTACCAGCTAATACCGGGACTGCAAGCATCTCTTCAAGGAACTGCTTGTAAAAATTCAAGATATCTCTTGCGTTTTTGTCAGCCTCCTCGTTAGTTCTAAAGACACAGTGGCCTTCCTGCCACAGGTTTTCTCTTCCTCTTAAAAGTAGTCTTGTCTCCTTGGTTTCCCACCTGACCATTGTATTCCACTGATTTATAAGTAATGGCAGGTCCCTGTAACTTTTTATCCACTTAGAGTAGCTGTCATACATTATAGTTTCAGAGGTTGGCCTTATAGCAAGCTTTTCATCAAGTTTGGTATCTCCTCCCATTGTTACCCATGCTACCTCCGGATTAAAACCGGCTATGTGCTCCTTTTCTTTTGACAGTATACTTTCCGGTATCAACAATGGAAAATATGCGTTTTTTACGCCTACTGACTTAAACTTGCTGTCTAAGTAGCTTACACTTCTCTCCCACATTTCATAGCCATAAGGACGATAAACTGCGAAGCCCTTTACTGCTGAAAAATCAAGCATTTCTGATTTAATGACGACTTGATTATACCATGAGATTAGATCGCTTTCTTTCTTTATGTCTATCCCTTCAGCCATTAGTTTTTAATGGTGTTTTAATTAATAAATCTTACCGCCTTTACTAATAAAAATTGTAGTTGCAAAGAAAGTATAAAAACAAGCAGTTATTACTTTTATTGATATGTCAAAATACGAATTTGAAGAAATAGAGAAGAAATGGAGAAACATATACGAAGAAAAGAAGCTTTATGAAGCCGATGCTGACGAAAATAGAGAAAAATTCTTTGTAACCGTTCCGGTTATGTATCCGGATGGAAGGCTGCACACTGGGCATATGTATACATGGACAAGAGCAGACATATTCGCAAGATTCCAGAGAATGAAAGGAAAGAACGTTCTGTTTCCACAGGGTTTTCATATGACCGGCGGACCGATGGCAGGAATGTCTCTGCGTCTGAAAAATTTGGATGAAAAAGCAATAAAAATAATGAAAGATCAGGGGGCAACCGAAGAAGACATAAAAAAATTTGCAGGCAACCCACTAGAACTAGGTTTGTTCTTTGGAAAAACGTACAAAAGCGACTTTAATTTGGTAGGGGCCTCGATAGATTGGAGAAGAAATTTTATATTGTCATACACTGAACAATACTCTAAATTCGTAGAATGGCAATTTCGTAAACTAAGAGAACTGGGATACATAACGCAGGGAAACCATCCCGTAATATGGTGTCCAAAAGAAAATACGTCGCTAGGGGATCACGATAGAGCTGAAGGAGAAGGAGAAAGTTCACTTGAATTCACAATAATAAAATTTAAAGCCGATAATTTAATACTGCCGGCAGCTACTTTAAGGCCTGAAACAATATATGGAGTAAGCAACCTTTGGGTAAATGAGAAAGGAGAATACAGGAAAGTAAGATTTTCCAATGGTGAAGAATGGATTGTTTCTAAAGAATTCACTGAAAAATTACCATTTCAAAAGAACGTAGCAGAGAAAATAGAAGACTTTAATATTTCAGAGCTTACTGGAAAAAATGCCTTAAACCCAATAAATAATGAAGAGGTTCCGATTCTAAATGCAGAGTTCGTGAAAACGGCTGTGAATACTGGGATAGTAATGAGTGTGCCAATGCATGCTCCTTTCGATTATTTTTATTACAACAAGAAAAAAACAGAAATAAAACTAAATGAGCCACGCAAGGTAATAGACGTGAAAACGAACCCTAATTTGATGGAAGAAGCGATTAAACGCTTTGGAACGGCAGATGAGAAAGAGCTTGAAAACGCAACTAAATATGTGTATAAAACTGAATTTAACTATGGCATATTAAATGAAAATAACGGGCCATTAAGCGGAAAGCCAGCGAAAGAAGCGAAGGAATACGCAATTGAACTGATAAAGGAAAAAAACGCTTATGATAATTTCTATGAAACATCCGGTGAAGTTATATGTAGATGCGGTGCAAAGGGACTCATAAAACTCGTTGAAAACCAGTGGTTTATAAGATATTCCGATAAGCGGCTTAAGGAAAAGACAATAGACTGGATCCAAAAAATGGATGTAAGGCCTGAAGAAGCAAAGGCACAGATAATAAACGCAGTTTATAACATGGAGGATAAAGCTGCAACTAGAAACGGTGGATTAGGTACTCCTTTGCCATGGGACAAGAACTGGCTTATAGAGCCGCTTAGTGACTCTACAATCTACATGGCTTATTACACCTTTGCGCACATAATAAAAGAAATGAAACCAGAAGATATAACTGACGACATATTTGATTACATACTTTTAGACAAAAAACCTGATAAAAAACTTCCAGAGAACATTGAAAAAATGAAAAAGGAGTTTGAGTACTGGTATCCATTGGATTTAAGGGTTACAGCCAAGGAATTGATAACGAACCATATTGCTTTCTTTATAATGACGCATGTGGCAATTTTCAACAAGGACAAATGGCCAAGAGGCTTGGGAATAAACGGATGGCTCACTGTAAATGGAAAGAAAATGAGCAAATCAAAGGGAAATACAATGACAATAGACTATGTAGTAAACAATTACGGAGCAGATTCTGCCAGATTAATAGCATCGGCATCAAACGGCATGGATGATGCGGCTTGGGATCTGAATAATATAAATGGATTTAAGCAGAAGATAGAGTTTATACTTGAACTTACTGAAATAATAGATAGTTTTTCCGGAGAAAGAAAACTTGTAGACGAATTCTTACTGTCAAAAATAAACTACCTTATAGAAAACAGCGAGAAAGAGTACAATGCAATGAAATATAAAAATTCATTGAATTATTCCTTTTTTGAA
The DNA here is from genome assembly GCA_023488405.1 of Candidatus Parvarchaeota archaeon. Taxonomy (GTDB): domain Archaea; phylum Nanobdellota; class Nanobdellia; order Parvarchaeales; family Parvarchaeaceae; genus Parvarchaeum. The sequence goes on from JAMDDW010000043.1 coordinate 17,212, forward strand.
TTCATAGAAAACATAAAAAACTACATAGATTATGGCGGAAACAACAAAGATACATTGATGTACGCGCTAACCATCTTTTCAAAACTTAATCATCCTCTTTTCCCATTCGTAACGGAAGAGATAAACAATGCCCTTAACAAAGGTGAGCTTTTGGAAAGCTACCAAAGCTGGCCTGAAACTAAAGAAGAATACAAAAATGAGCTTGTAGAAAATGAATTTGAGGTGTTAAAGCAGACAATAACTGACATAAACAACCTTGTAAACCTGATAAACAAAGAACCGAAAGAAATAATAGTAGGTGTAGCAGGGAAAGAAAAATTTGAAGTATACAATAAAATAGAGGAGATAACGCACAGAAGCAGAGACTTGAAAGAGATAAGAAAAGAGGTACCTGCAAATGACTTTGTTAATAGATTACTTAAAAACCCAAAGAGATTACCAAACAAAAAACTTGACTATGAACTTGAGATGAAGGTCTTCATTGAATCTAAGGTCAAATTAAAGGAGATGTATAATGCAGAAATAAAGATAGAGGAAAGCAATGAAGACAAGGCATTTCCTGGAAAGCCTATGCTGATAATAAAATGAGATGGACTTACCTTTCAGCAATAAGCCTTTTGACCTTGATTATAAGTTTGCTGCTTATCTTTGTATTCCATATATTCATATTCATACTGTTTTTATTCTTTCCATTCTTTAGTTTATTCAGGAGAAAAAATGGAAAAGGGAAGACTAAACAGAGGTTTTGACATTATAGGTGATATAGCCATAGTAAAATTCGATGGCAGGCTTTCAAAGAAAGAAAAACTGAAAGCAGTAA
>JAMDDW010000038.1 GCA_023488405.1 Candidatus Parvarchaeota archaeon
CTGGCTGCAGAAGCAATCAAGAATGCTTTAAAAATAGAGGATGAAAGCAAACCTGACATAATAATAGAAGATACTGAAACTAAGGAAGGAGTATATATATACGGCAATGGAAGTGAAAAAATTGTAAATCTTTTAAAAGAAAAACTTAAGATGAGTATTTTTTATAAAGAAGAAATCGGCAAGATATACTGCGGTATAATAAAGAATACAGACCAAAAAGCAAAGTCTATAGTAATATCCCTTCCTGATGATGAAGAAGGAGTTCTAGACCTTAAAAGCTTTTGGGGATATGTTAAGCCAGGGGCAAAGATACTTGTACAGTCCAAAGGTACTTATGATGGTAAAATAATGCTTTCTACCCAATTAAGGATTTTTGGAGATAATATAATAATTATAAAAAATGGCTTCACAAAAATGAGCAAAGGCATACATTCAAATGAAGGAAAAACCAAATTATACGACATAGCAAAAGGCTTAAACTTAAAAGAATGGGGTATCTTATGGGTTCAAGGAGCAGAGGATAAGGAAGAAGAAGTGCTTAAACAGGAACTAGAAGAACTACAGAAAAAAGAAGCAGAAATAAATGAGAAATTTAACAACTGTAATGAACCAAGTATAATTTATGAAGGCATGAACAAATACTTTATATTGTTCGATCAAAATGACAAAAATGAACTTGATAAGATAAGAAAGACTGCTATGCCAACAATAATGAATCATCATAAACTAAAATCTGCTGGATACACAATACTTACTGATTTTGCAGAAAACCTACTAGATAAATACTCGGATGAGGAGATAAATAAAAAAATAAATGAAGTACTTCTAAGGTATGGCCCTGTAAAAGACAAACTATACAGACTTGCATTTACAAGACTTAATGGAACTTCATTCAAGATAGATGGGATAGTATCTGAATTAGTAGTAAAGGACGATGAAGTACAAAAACTTACAATAAACAGCAGAAGCGAATGGGGAGATAGGATATACACCCTGGAAAAGGATTTAGATTATGTTGATGTACTTAGAAACGGGGAAAAAGAAAGAATGCTGGTTATAAAACCTGAGATATTCCCTAAGTTTGCAAAGCTGATAACATTTGACATAACCGCTAAAAAAGAAGAAAACGAGATAAAAGTACAGAATGAAGACAGATTAGAAAGACTTAGCAAAAAAGGAGAAATAAGCAATGAACTTAAAGACAAAATGAGCCAAGTTATAAATGAGATGAAACAATTATGACACTTGAAAATTATAATTATATAAGAGAATTAGCCGAAAAGAAAATAAGGCTAGACCAAAGAAGTGAATTTGAAGGCAGAAAAATAACAATAAAAGACAATGTAATACACCATTCAGATGGATCTGCCTATGTAGAAATTGGAGGCACTAAGGTTATGGCAGGAGTAAAGGTATTAAATGGTACTCCTTTTCCAGATAGACAAAATGAAGGTGCCTTAGTTGTAAACTTTGAAGCCTCAGAATTAGCAACAAATTATAATGATGACAGAATAAACTATTCAATAGAAGTTGGCAGAGTAACTGATAGGGGAATAAGAGAATCTAACTTAATAGACCTTACAAAATTGGTTATAGAAGAAGGAAAAACGGTTTCATTTGTATATGTTGATATAGTATGCCTTAATAATGAAGGAAACCTATTCGATGCTGCGAACATAGCTGCATTAAGGGCTATATTAAATACAAAATACAAGATAGAAGGCAAAGAAGAGACATTTACACTACCAATTGATAAATCTAAATTAGCAATAAGCCATACATTTACAAAAATAAATGGAAATATCTTCTTTGATCCAAGCGCAGAAGAAGAAAAAACTGCAGATGCAAGATTTACGATAGGTCTAAGTGAAAAAATAAATTCTCTACAGAAGGGAGGAGATGGTATGTTTACTCCTGAAGAGATCGATTTCTGTGTTGAAAAAGCTATTGAAATAAGAAAAGAAACCTTTAAAACCTTAATGGAGAATATAAATAATTGATATGGAAGAGTATAATAAATTCGAAAGGGCAAGATTGGTAGGAGCTAGGGCTCTGCAACTTTCTATGGGTGCTCCAGCACTTATAAAAGTAAACAAGAAAGAGGATACTTATATAGATATTGCAAAAAGAGAACTAGAAAAAGATATACTACCTATAACGGTAAAAAAAGATCGAAATAAGTAAAAGTTATTTTATTTTTATATATCTAAATCCTTCTATAATATTAAATGGCATTCGAAGGTTTATCAAATAGATTAAGGGAAGGAATAAAAAAACTGCTTAATTCCACAGGTAATGAAAAAATAGAGGAAGTTCTTACAGATATACAAACGGCTTTAACCGAAGGGGATGTAGACAAAGCTACTATAGAAAAACTGATGAAAAAAATCAGAGACGATATAAAATCCAACAAAGGTAAGGGGTTAGTTACAAGAGAAAAAGTTATTGATGTAATATACAATAATCTAGTTGAAATAGTTGGAAATGAAGAAACTAAAATCAACATAGATAGCGTACCTTTTAAAATACTTTTAGTAGGATTATTTGGATCAGGAAAAACAACAACGGCTGCAAAACTTGCAAATTATTACAAAAAGAGGGGTTATAGAGTGTTACTTTTAGGACTAGATACGTTCAGACCAGCTGCATATCAACAACTAGAACAGCTTTCAAAACAAATAAATGTAAAAATAGCTGGTGGCGGTGATGACCCAGTAAAAGCAATAAAAAACGCAATTGGATCATTTAAAAACTTCGATATTGTAATTGCAGATAGCGCTGGAAGGGATATATTGGATAATGCATTGGTTAAGGAGATAAAATTAGTAAAAGAAACGCTAAAACCAAATAACGTAACACTAGTTATACCCGCAGATTTAGGCCAGAATGCGTCTATACAAGTAAAAGGCTTCCATGAGCTATTAGACATAAACAATATAATACTTACAAAAACAGATGGTACTGCTAATGGCGGAGGTGCACTAACTGCAGCTTACATAAGCGGCGCTAAGGTGACTTTTATAGGAACTGGAGAAAAAATAAACGATTTTGAGGAGTTTAATCCGAAGAAATTTGTTTCTAAATTACTTGGATTAGAAGGTTTAGAGTCACTGCTTGAAAAGGCAAAGGAAGAGAATATACAAGTAAATGAAGAAAGTGCAAAGCGGGTTATAAAAGGGGAGTTTAACCTAATGGATGTTTATGAGCAGTATTCCTCCGCCATTAGCAGTACCATCTGTTTTT
>JAMDDW010000011.1 GCA_023488405.1 Candidatus Parvarchaeota archaeon
TTTTTATAGTAAATAAACTTATCCTCACTCCATTGTATTACCAACTAGCTTGTCTTTTATAGGTTTGAATTCATCCCCATTATCTTGCTGCAGTGAAAAGTAGAACTGGTATATTATCATTACAATAAGAAGTATTCCTATGCCTTCCGTTAATGTATTCAAAAAGGCTGCAAGGGCTGCGACTAATCCAGTAAGTGCCCCGCCTAGTATAGCCAACGGAATTATGTACCTCTTGAATATGTCCACAAGTACTCTTTCATCTCTTCTAAAACCCGGCATGGATAAACCTGATTCCATAAGCTGTTTTACCACAGACCTTGGATCCTGGCCGCCTAGATACATCCATACATAAGAGAAAGCCGCCGCACCAATCACCAATATAACCGTGTAAATAACCATAGACTCTATCTCCAATGCCGTTATTCCAGTAGTTACTGCACTCGTATAAAGCTGCTGTATTGTCGGCGGTGAAAGGTAAGCTGCCAAACCACCAGTTGCAACCTCCTGTGTTCCGAATGCCGTTGATTCAGTAGTAAATGTTCCAAGAATGTTTATTCCAGCATGTGACAAAGTTAAACCAAGAAACTGCACACCCGCAGTCATCGAAACTATCAATACGATTGGTATTATACTTGTGTAAAACAATGATACTGGCCACCTTATGGAGTAGCCTCTTAATCTCCCAAATGAAAGTGGAAGCTCAACTTTTATTGATTGAAGCCATATAGCAACTGCAAATAGTGCAACTGTGGATATAACTGTTATTATAGGGAATAAAGCATTCAATGGTATCCCAGCAATGAATGCGTCTATTATTGAAGGTATTGCGCCTATAGGGGTTATAAATGGATTAAATGCGGTATTTATCAGTTGCAGTGAGATACCTGCAAGTATGAAAAGGCTTATCCCTGAACCTATCCCCCATTTACTTACAACCTCATCCATGAAAAGAAGTATTATCCCTGCTACAAAAAGCTGGAGAAACATAACTATCGGGAAGAACATTCCAGGACCTGCTGGTGTAAGCGCTCCGCTGAATACATAAACCCCATTCTCTATCGCTATAAAAGCAAAGGCAGCAAGCTTCTGTATCCCCTGGAAAGTGATCCTACCTTCCTTCGTTGCCGTATCTATATTTATTATCTTTGTCCCTTGAAGCATCTGTATTATAATGCTGGCACTTACTATTGGTCCTATACCTAAAGAAAGCAATGAACCAAAATGTGAAGCTATAAGAACCTGGAGTATCTCAAAATTAAGACTATAGGATTTACTTATACCAAACAAAGGTACGAAGGACATAACTATAAAAAGAACGACTATAACAAAAGTCCATTCTAATTTTGTTTTTAAATCCAGCTTTTTTTCTGGAACCGTTACTGCTGGCAGATTCGAAATGAATTTCTTTAATTTCTCATTCATATATTTCGCCGCCGTTGGCTAATATATCATCCTTAGCCTTTACGGAGGCCTTTCCATACACAGCCAACTTAAATTTTTCATCCCTAAATTTACCGCATACTTTAGAATAGCCCATATCCTTAAGCTTTATTTCATACCTATCATTATCCATCTTTATTTTTCCCTTCTTTTTAATAGAGTCTATCAAGCTACCAACATCCCTTAAATTCAAAGGCACTTTTTTCATGCCCGAATAACTGTAAGTATGAGTGTTTGCGCGAAAAGAGATCATTTTCTGCTGTCCCCTTTTTCCTCCTCCTGCTTTACCTACTCCTCCTCTGTTTCCAGCATGCCTAGTCCTCTTACCAGACCCTCTTCCAGCGGTTGAACTTCCTCTCAAATGCTTTCTTTTCATATCATCCTATCCAAAAGTTCATTTATTTTATCTCCTCTGTAACCAAATGCACCTTTCAAAGAGAACGGAGTCTTTTTGCCCTTTCTTTCAAAGCCTTTTATAGGCGGGTGCAGATTAAATATATTTTTAACACCTAAATCCGCTATCTTTTTCTCCCCTTTTAGGAAAGACTCTGAAAATGAATTTATGTCCTGTTCCTTCATTTCTATCTTCTTTTTGTTGCTTATCCTTCCTCTTTTAAGTAATAATTTAGATAATGTCTTTGAATCTATTTCGCCGTAAGTTACGACGCTGTTTATTATGTTTAGTATCCCTTTGTTGCGAGGAGAATTGTCAACTAGCGCGCAGGAATAAAGTTTTTTCAGCCCAAATACCCTTAAGCCATCCTTTATGGCCTTATTTTTACCTATATCCGTCCTTATCTTTATCACTGCAAGTTTTTCCATTTTATCCTTTTATCCCTAGATTTTCCTTTTCCTTGTTGAAAAATCTGTAATAATTAAGAGATTTTAACGCCTCGAAAGTTGCATAGCCGATATTTATTCTTGTATTTGTCTGTCCATTTACTTTAGACCACACATCCTTTATTCCCGCAAGCTTCATTATGGTTTTTATATCATCCATAACGCAAAAACTTATTCCCTTTGGAGCGGGTAAAAGCGTTACGATTACAGAACCGCATTTTCCAGAAACCTTAAATGGAATTGAGTGACCGCCATGACATGCACATTCCCAACTACCGCATCCTCTTAGTATACTTATTATATTTAACTTAGCGCTCTTAAGCGCTTTCTCCTTTGCAATGACTGATTCCAAGCCTCTTCCTTTCCCTATACCTATATGCCCATTTCCATCACCGACTATAGCCATTGCGGAAAAATGCTGTCTCTTTGCCTTTGCAGTTACCTTCTGTGTATTCCTTATTATTCTTCTCTTCCCTCCTCCAAGCTTGCCTTTTGACTGACCAACATAAAGAAAATCTACTTGAAGGTTTGGTATAAGAAAATCGACTATCTGCGGCTCAAGGATCTTAAGGTGCTTTTCCAGTATTTCATCTATATCTTTTATCTCACCGCTCTTGACTGCTTTTCCGAGCTCCGTTTTAAAGTTATAATTACTTTCGGTATATGCGGGATTTGCAGCCATTTCTCTGCTTTCAACAACGGGTTGATTTACAGCTTCTTCATTTTCCATTCTTTATATTCTCCAGTGTCTTATTAAACTCTTCTCTTATATTTTTAATTTTGTCTCCTACTGCTGAAAACTGATTTCCATTTCTATTATTGTAATA
>JAMDDW010000044.1 GCA_023488405.1 Candidatus Parvarchaeota archaeon
AAGCTTTTTAGTAACTCCGCCTTTTGCTCTTATCTTTTCCAAGACGGAAAAAACCTGACTATCCAATCCTTTAGCCTCATCTACCATATATCAGCTTACCTCCAATTATTATAGCTTTATATGTAGGTTAGTATTTATAAAGTTAACCGTTTACATCTATTTAATAATCTGGAATAACAGAACTTTTTTGGAAAACTTCTATTATGTAATAAAGTTAAAAAAAGCTTAAATACTCGTGAAAGTTCTTAATAGAGATATGCAAAAGGCGAGAATAAAATTGACTTCAACTGATTCGGAAAAGCTTGAGGCAGTATGTAATGATATAATAGACATATCAAAGAAACTCGGAACTGCAATCACAGGCCCCATACCTTTTCCAACTAAAAAGCTTAAGGTCACTACTAGGAGAGCTCCTAATGGAGCAGGGAGGGAAAGCTACGAAACTTGGGAATTAAGGCTGCATAAAAGAGTTATAGACATGCAGGCTGATCCAAAAGCTCTACATTTGATAATGAAAACAACTGTTCCAAAGGAAGTAAACATAGAGATGGAAATAAAGGAGTAATCCTATAGATAAACGGCATTTGTCAATTTACATAGCAGTTAAAAGGCCTCTTTAGAATAGCTGCAGAAAAGGAAGGTCAAAAACGTGATTATAAAATTAAACTTATAACCTACAATACTTTACTATTATAATGGATCAGACTAGGGAAAACGGGCAGAAACTGATTATAGCAGCTTTGGTTCTTATCGTTATATTTACTGTCATAACGATACTAATATCCGAAGATGAAAGAATTGGCTTTACGGCAGCTGTTTCAACGGTCGCTGTTGCACTTGAAACTTTCCATTTCGATTCAGATTTTGGCATACTGCTGCTTTTCTTTTCGCTTTTCCTGGGTGTTTTTGCGGTTTACCTTTTGGAATTTTTGATATCGTTTATAAGGAGTGAGTTTGGAGGTGTGATTTATATGGCAAAGGGTCTTAGGTTCAGAAACCACTACATAATATGCGGCGGCGGAAGAATAGGTGAAAGAGTGGGCAGTCTTTTGAGGGAGAAAGGTAAAAAGGTGCTCGTGATAGAAAACGATGACGTAAGGGCAATGGAACTCAAAAAACTTGGGTTCAACGTCATAAAGGAAAATGCATTGGATGAAAGGGCATTCAAGATGGCCAATGCGAGCAAGGCCATTGGAGTCTTTGCAGCTCTCGGGCAGGATGTAGACAATTTCATTGTAGTGCTGAATGCCAAGGAAGCAAACAAAAACATGAAGGTAATAACAAGGTGTAACCTTCTCAAAAACGTCAACAAATTCAAGGAATTGGGGGCGGATGAAGTGGTGCTGCCAGAGATAGTGGGTGCTGATAGGATGGTTTACCTTTCCGAGAAGCATGAAAAACAATGATTATTTTGCTAGGTTTTCAATATTCGTTGAAAGATATCCTATAGAGATATTCACGTTTGAATTGCTTATCGCGATAATATTAAACCCTTCTGTAAGGGTAGCGGCTCTGCTTTTTTCCGGAGTTACGGTAACGGCTGTATTCTCCGAAGGATTAAAAATTTTCTTCAAGGAAAAAAGACCTGAAGAAGCGCTTAAACGGGACTTTTACAAGAGGACTTTCGGATTAAACAGGAGAAGCTTCCCTTCTAGTCACTCAGCTATTGCCGCTTTCTTCTTTACGGCCTTCTACAACACCATTCTTTTTTGGCCATTTCTTATATTCGGAGTTACAGTGATGTACAGCCGGTTATACATAAAGTCGCACTACAAAAAGGATGTGATAGTGGGAGCTTTGATAGGCATATTTATGGGAATTGCATTCCTTTGGATCACAGCGCATTTAAGAATATAAGCAGGAAAAGTTTAATAAAAGAAAAGAATATCATAGATATGCTGTGATATTGCTTTTTGTACACATTATATATATTAAAGTATCAAGGGGAAGAGGAAAATGAAAAACGAGATTGATGAGGTTATCGGTTCTTTCGTAAACAAGAGATTAAGCGACAAGATAAAAGAAGTTCTCACAACAAACAAAAACGCCATAATACTTGACTTTAATGACGTTGATCAGTTCTCCCCTGAATTGGGGGATTACCTGCTTAAAAATCCAGAAGAGGCATTGGAAACAATAAAGTACTTCATAAACGAGACTTCAATTCCCCATAAAGATCTAGACATTGAAGTAAGGATAAAAAACCTACCTAAAAATGCACAGCTGCTTATAAGAGAAATAAGGAGCAAGCATATAGGGCTTTTCATACAGGTACAAGGGTTGATAAAGACGGCGGCTAGCGTAAAGCCTGTTGCCAGTGCAATTGACTTCGAATGCCAGAGCTGCGGACACATAACAAAAGTAGAGCAGAAGGAAATGACTCAGAGAGCACCCTCAGTATGCACAAACTGCGGCAAGAAAGGAAGGTTCAAGGTAGTAAAGAAATACCTTGTTGACACGCAAAGGATAATGCTTGAAGAAGCACCTGAAGACCTAGAAGGCGGAGAACAGCCTGAGCACATAAATGTTGTATTGAAAAAGGATTTGGTTGATCCGAAGTTTGAGAGGAACATAATACCTGGAAACAAGGTCGTTGTCTCAGGCATAATAAATGAAAGCGCAATTTATTATCCTAGCGGCAAAAGATCAAACACGTCTGATACATTCATACTTGCATCATATGTTGAAGCCGTAGAGCAAGGGTATGAGGACATTGTAGTTACAAAGGAAGAGGAGATGGCTATTAAGGAGCTAGCGAATGACAAAATGATCTACACAAAATTCAAAAACTCAATAGCTCCCAACATATTCGGACATGATGACATAAAGGAAGCAATAGTAATGCAGCTTTTCGGAGGAGTTAGAAAGGCAGCGCTCTCTGGAAACAGCGTGATAAGGGGTGACATTCATATTTTGTTAGTAGGGGATCCTGGTTGCCTCCGGGCAGACGAAAGGATTGTGCTTGGAAATGGCGCAATAATCAAAATAGGGAACGCAGGAAAAACTCACCTCGAAGAGATAAACCAGGAC
>JAMDDW010000008.1 GCA_023488405.1 Candidatus Parvarchaeota archaeon
GAGAGATATCAACAGCTGTTGAAATAGAAGAGCCTTTTGCTTTTATTACAACTTTATTATTCCCAGAATTCAAATGAGTAAGTATTGCCATTACATATGACATTATTGGTTTCTTTCCCACGAATATTATATCATTTTCCATAATCCTATTTTTTAAAGTTATAGATATATAAGCATTTATATTTTATAACCTATTAGCCAGTGATTTTTACTGACCTCCCATTAAGACTTAATGTTTTTATTCCAAGTCTTATTGCATTATTCCTTAAGTCTTTATCCTCTGTAAAAAGAAAGCATTTTTTGCCTTTGCAATATTCTAATAAACTGCTATCTGTGTTTTTATATACATTAAAATCAATTATTTTAATACCATAAAAAAGAAAAAACTTATGCACATCTTGTCTTTTAATCTGAATGAGCTCATCCATGCATTTTTTTATTGTAACCAAAGAAAAGTTTTCCTGAAGAGAATTATCTAGCAAAACTTTTAAATCCAGCTTATTATCAAAACAATAAACCATTATGTTAGTATCTATAACTACTTCATTCATATATATTTCCAGAGCCAGCTATAGTCCAGACATTATTAAGCTTCCTTGAAAGTATGGCGAGCTCGCCTACAAAATAAGGAAGCGATGAAGCTCCTAAGTTTAAAATAAGCCCATTATTAGAATAAGAAACTACTGTTCCAAGAACCTTCGAGGCTAATACATTTAATAATACTGTTTCGTTCTTCTGCAAAGGTTTATCAAATTTATTTTGGATTTCTTTGTATTTTATTGCTACTCTATTTTTAAACAAAGGAGTACTGTCACCCTTAACAATTAATGATCCAGAAAGATTATCTCTTCTTGCTAAAGAAGGGTCTAGGTCTGTTTCTACACCAACCATCAATCCTCTTGAAGCCGACTTTTCAGAACCAAATTCGCTTTGTATGCTTATTACCTTTGTCTTCAATGGCTTCCATGAATTTTTAATGTAAACTCCTGGATAAACTGAAATATTATCATTTACCTTTAACGAACCGGATTTTATCCCCCCTCCCAATACGCCTCCTTTAAGTTCGCTTATTTCTGCGCCGGGTTTATTTATATCAAAACTCCTTACAACTACCATCTCGGTTGTTTCTTCATTTGAACTGTTGTTTACGTCGAAACTGCCTATTTCTTGTATTAATTGTGTAATATTTACATCTTGAGCAGCAAAAACTGGTATAATCTTAGCATCAGAGTAGCCGTTTTTTGACATAAATTCTTTTATCTCGTTATAACTTTCCTTTGCACGTTCTTTCCCAACGACATCTATTTTGGTTTGAGCTACAACTATGTTCTTAACCCCCATTATCCTAAGTGCTTCCACATGTTCCTGTGTTTGAGGTTGCGGGCATTTCTGGTTAGAAGCTATTACTAGAACTGCGCCATCTACTAAAGTTGCACCGCTCAGCATTATGGTCATTAATGTCTTATGCCCTGGGGAATCTATGATAGATACGCGATAGTATAGACTTGCATTAGACTTACATGCTTCACATTTTTTGGATCTGCTGAATAAACCGCATGAATCGCATTTATATATAAGAAAATGTGCATAACCTAACCTTATAGTTATGCCTCTCTTTTTTTCTTCGCTATGCCTTAAGGTAGACTCACTAGTAATCGCCTTTACTAATGTCGTTTTACCATCGGCGAAATTACCAACTACATCGATTGTTATATCTTTAACCATTAGAAGGTGTAAATAACTGCTCCAAAGATTTTTCTCCGTACTTTGATATTTTTATGTTAATCTGAGAAGTAAACTGCCCAACGGTATTACCGGCGATGCTTTTCCTTCTTCGTATATCTTGTCTATTTCCTAATCCTTTTCCAATAAGCACTTTTCTGAGTCCAGATCCATCCAAATTCTTTGACATTGGCATACCGGTCATGTAACTCCCGCCAGTTATTATTCCACTATAACCATCTAAACCTACAAATGAAAGGTCAAATTCTTCATTTATTTTTTTACCAAATAATTGATCTGCTTTCTCACTGTCCAGACTCTTATTGAAAGACTTTCCGGTTTTTGGATCATTTATTACAATCTTTATTTCCATAGACTTTATTAGATATAACTGTTATTTATAAATAGCTTTGCATATACATAAATAGCTTATTAAATGAATAAGAGATGGAGATAAAATGGAAATGATTTTTGTTGAATCCAGATTTAAAGGCAAATTAAGTGATGAATTTGTAAAAAGGATTTATGCTGAAATAAAAGATTATAAGAAAATAAATCTTGTTGCAGCTATACAATTTATAGATCAAATGAATGATTTTAAAGAGAGAGTAAAAGATAAAGAATTTGTAGTAAAACAGTCCCTTTACAGAGCAATGTACCCGGGACAGATTTTAGGTTGTGATGTTTACGCTGCAGACTGTGATGATTGTGATGCAACCTTGGCCTTTGAACAAGGGATGTTTCATGTTTTAGGTATACCCCTTAAATATGGAAAAGCTGTTATAACCGCAGATCCAGAGACTGAAAACATTGAAATAATAAATGCCGATGTTGCAGAGAAATACCGCAAAAGAATAATGCAAGGCATTGGAGCTGTATTAACTGCAAAAAAAGTAATGTTTATTGAGTCAACTAAATCAGGACAGACTTATGGATCGAAAATGTTAAAAGAGAAGCTTAGAAAGGAAGGGAAACAAGTTTATTCTGTATTGGCTGATGAGATAAACTTTGAAAGATTAAATGAATTTAGAGAAATAGACGCTTTTGTAAGCACTGCCTGCCAAAGGATAGCAATAGATGATATGAACAAGGTAAAAAAGCCAATGATAAACGCTGAAGATTTGGAAAGTTACATTAAAGAGAACAAATTCATCACTTAATTTGCCTTTA
>JAMDDW010000020.1:0-370 GCA_023488405.1 Candidatus Parvarchaeota archaeon
TATGATTCTTCCAGATGATTTAAATTTCGAGAGTCCAAGTAGCACTTATAAAATAACAAAAGAGGAGGATTCAATCGTAAAAATTAAAGCTGGTAAATTGGTCTCAGGGGTTATAGACGCTGCTACTATAGGAAGAGAAAGTGGTAGTTTACTTCAGTTCTTATTTGTAAGATACGGTTCAGAGGTAACCGCAAAATTCATAGACCAAGCGAATAAGATAGGGTTGATGTCACTTTTCAGCCTGGGTATGAGTGTTAATATTCGTGATTTCGATATACCAAAAGTAGCTTATACTGAAATAGACAAAGCTGTAAAAGAAGGAGAAAGCACTGTAGCAGAACTACTAAAGGACTATGATGATGTTGCAGAA
>JAMDDW010000020.1:380-2875 GCA_023488405.1 Candidatus Parvarchaeota archaeon
ACCCATTACTTATTCTTACATCTCTTAGCACTGCAAATAGAATAAGAATAAAAGTTAGAAATATTATAGATGCTTATATAGACAAAAAGAACAATAATGTAGAGTCTATGATAACAACAGGAGCAAAAGGTAGCATAACAAATCTTATACCAACAATAGGACTTGTAGGTCAGCAGATGCTAAGAGATGTAAGAATAAGTAATGGGTTTTCAGACAGGCTTACTTCGCACTTTAAAAAAGGAGACAATGGCCTTATTGCAAGGGGTTTTGTAGTGTCAAATTACAGAAAAGGACTTAACCCTGTAGAATACTTCCTTCACGCTGCAAGTAGCAGGGAAGGGTTAATGGACAATGTTATACGTACGCCAATCTCAGGTTACATGCAGAGAAGGTTATCTTCGGCTCTACAAGATCTTAAAGTTTCAGAAGATCTATCAGTTAGATTGGGCAATTCAATCGTACAGTTTAAGTACGGAGAGGACGGATTAGATGTATCCGCAAGTGACAAAGGTGATCTTAAATTATGAAAATAGAAATTCCTGAAAAATACATTATAGCATTCAAAGAAAAATATGGCGAGGATGCAGATTTAGCCGAGCTAGAAAAGATATATTTAAGATCTTTAGTTACCCCAGGTGAAGCTGTAGGCGTTATTGCGGCACAAAGTATAGGGGAAGCAAGTACTCAGCTTACGCTTAGAACAAAACATGCTGCAGGATTGTCAGTGATTAATACTACTACCGGTTTACCAAGGTTAGTTGAGATATTTGATTCCAAAAAAGATATCTCCACTCCCTTTATGGATATCTACTTAAAACCAGAATACGCAAGTTCAAAGCAGAAAGCAAGTGAAGTTGCAAATAAGCTTATAGAAATAAATATAGAAGATATAACACATTCATATACCGTTTCTTTGAGGAAAAAATTAATAGAATTTATACTGGATAAAGAGTTACTTAAAGAATATGGTTTTACACCTAAGGATATACTAGCAAAACTTTCAAAGTTGAAGGTCTCAGCTTCGATAGAAAAGGACAGTCTGATAATAGTAGACAAATCAGCAGATAGTGTTAAGAAACTGATAAGACTTAGGAATAAAATTGTAGAGATAAACTTGTCTGGTTTACCAGGAGTTTCAAGAGCAATACTAAACCAGAATTCTCAGGGCAATTATTGGATAAAGACTATCGGTACAAATCTTTCTGAAGTGCTTAAGATGGAGGAAATTGACCAGAAAAATACTGTTTCAAACGACATAATTGAAGTTTCTAAAGTGTTAGGAATAGAAGCTGCAAGAAATCTTATAATAGAAGAAGTAAATGCTACCTTGCAAAACGTAGGATTAACTGTTGATTTAAGACATATCTTTTTAATTGCCGATGCAATGTGCTTAGACGGTGCAGTAAGAGGTATAGGAAGGTATGGGCTAAGCGGTGAAGCAGATTCTGTTTTAGCAAGAGCCTCCTTTGAGGTCCCATTAAAGCACCTTATAGAAGCTGGTATGTATCACGAATCAGATCCTTTTAAATATGTTGCAAACAATATAATGTCAAATCAAGTAATCCCTATAGGTACTGGGGGAGTTGAATTAGTGGTGAAAGAAAATGGAAAAGGAAATAGCGAAGAAGATTCAGGAAAAGATAAAAAGTAATAAAGTTTTTATAGGCTTAAATTCTACTCTTAGAGCTTATAAAGAAGGAGATATCTCTTTTATCGTTTACGCTAGTAACGCCAGCGATGTAATATTGGAAAAATTGAATAGTTTGGACACTGAAAAATATAAATATGATGGGGATAGTGATGCTCTCTCTATTGCATGTGGTAAATCTTTTGGCATAACCGTTTTGGGGATAAAGAAATAAAGTATGAACATAAAATTCGACAGCGATATTATCCTATCAATGAATCTATTTTCAGATGTAACAAGTGTAATGCCAAGAGATTGCATAAATTTTGAAGATAAGATAATCTTCGTTGTAAATCAAGGCCAAGCAGGTCTTTCAATTGGTAAGAACGGTATGAAAATAAAGATGTTACAGGAGATGTTAAAAAAAGAAGTTATAGTTATAGAATATTCTGATGATCCAGTAAAGTTATTTGAAAATATAATACGTCCAAACAAACTTATCTCAGGTTACATAACTATAAATGGAAAGGAAGATGATAATAAGAAAGTAGAAGCTTCAGTTGATGGAAAAATAAGTAGTAACAAAATAAAGCTTATTAAAATGCTAATGCAAAGGTATTTTAATATAGTTAGTATAAATATTAAGTAAAAAATATGGGAAATAAAACACGCGGATTGTTTAACGGTAAAATGTTGCTTAAGAGAAAGGAAAGGGTAAGGTTTAGCAAGAATAAAAGTAGATCTTATTTTAGTGGAAGTTGGAGAAAAAATGATCCCCTTGCAGGCGCACCGCAGGCTAGAGGCATAGTTCTAGAAAAAGTTGAGATAACTCCAAAGAAGCCTTCATCTGGAAAGAGAAAATCTTGTA
>JAMDDW010000028.1 GCA_023488405.1 Candidatus Parvarchaeota archaeon
TTTAAGCATTGAAGAGATACATGGAACAGGCAATGTCGTAAGTGCATACAGCTTATTTGAAGAAGCTTCTAAACTATTGTGCATCAAGCCTAACTGTTTTATCTGGCTACATGAAAGAGACGGCCAATTTGTAGGATAGCCTTGTGAACCTAGCAATGAATTAGCGCCCTGAACTGCTAGATTATTGATATAGTCCGAGGTTATCTGGGAATAATATGAGGAATATGAGTTATTTATATCTGCATTTGAATAAAGAAAAAGCAATACGGTTGTAAATAAAAGCAAGAATATAAACAAAGCGATAAGCAAGTCTATTGTAAATATTTGCCCTTTTCTATTCATAAAATTATAAACCTGTTATTATATTAATTTGTAAAATGTAGCTTAAAAAGTTACTATTCGCAATTATTGTATAGATTATAGTAATTTATACTTTCATGTCACAATATCTATAAGTTTTATTTAATATTAAAATTTGCAAGGCATAAATAATATATGGTGAAAAGTTAATAATGGAAGACATAAATGAGATTTATGACAGAGTAATTGAAAAACTTAGAGGGGGCCCGTCACTAATACTAGAAATAGCAGAGAAGATAGAGAAGGACACATTACAAACACAAACGATAGTTGATTACTTTACGGGAAAAGGTGAGATAAAAAAGACCTCTAGAAAATTTGGTTCTTCACCTGTATATTTTCTTGAAAAAGACCGAGCGAAAGCATTGGATCTGCTCATGCAGACATTAAATAACCAAGAAAAGGCACTAGTGCTAAAAATAAGGGAGAAAAAGGTAATAAACATGGATTCACTTTCATCTGCTGAGAGGTATATCTCACAGAATCTAAAAGATTTTATGAAGACTGTTTCCGCACAGGACAATCAAACGGGCCAAAAAGCCGATTATATCTATGAAGGAAACTTAGACTTAGATACTGTAAAATCTATTATAAACTCTAAAGATGAAAAGACAAAACAAATAACACATGAAACTAGCGTTAAAAAAATAAAAGAAAACAAGGAATTGCCTGAACCTGAGCATGGTAACATACTCGCAAAAAACGGGTTTAATGACCCAAAAGAAATCGAAAAAGGAGTATTCCTATGCTCATATGGGCAGTATAATACAAAAGTGGTTGTACAGGTACTAAATAAAAAATCAATCTCAAAGAAAGATTTTATAAATGCGATGGGTTACAGTACTGTGTATAAGACGATAACTTTTATAATTACAAATGCAGAAAAGATAGCAGGGAACAAAAGTTTTGGAAGCATGGTGAATGTTATAAAAACGGATATATGAAAAAAGATGTTTTATTCTTGTTGAATAAGGATTATACAATGTTTATAAACAGCAAAAAAGAAAGCAATACCCAATTTGGTATATTTAAACCGAGCAAATTAAAAAACAAAAAATTTGGCTCAAAAATAAAAACTCACAATGGGAATGTATTTTACAACATAGAACCGGGAACTCCTGATTTAATCAAGAAGATTATAAGACTTCCGCAAATAGTTACATTAAAAGATGTTGGCAGTATGGTAATGTATTTAGGTTTAAAAAAAGACAGCAAAGTCTTTGATGCTGGAACCGGCTCAGGTGTTGTAGCATGCTCAATAGCAAATCTTTCAACGGAAATAAAGGTTTTTTCATATGAATTAAGAAAGGAATTTATGAAAGTTGCAAAGAAAAATGCTGAATTATTTGGGGTAGAAAATATAAAATTTTCGAATCTTGATGTAAAAAATGGCGTTAAAGAAAAGAATTTTGATTGTGGGGTATTGGATCTGCCAGATCCTTGGGATGTCCTTCCAATTATAAATAAAAATTTTAAAGTGGGCGCTAGGATTGTTACTTATTCCCCTTCTATAATCCAAATTGAAAAGACATTGCGGGCCCTGCCAAAAAATATGAAGGTAGAACGATTAATAGAAAACAATGAAATAAACTGGAAAGTAGAGGTTGAAAGAGATATACTGAGGCCTGAAAGCAACGGAATATTACACACTGCCTTTCTCCTTTTTATACGAAAAGTAGCGGATTAAAATATTTTTAATAATGAACTTTATCTGCTTGATGCTGCCTGTCTTTCAGTATCTATTCTTTTTGAGATTGGGAAAGCAATGTCCTGGTTATTTGCAGCTTGTGTAAGTATTTCATACAATGCCCTGTCTGCTTTTTTGCCAGTTGCAGATGACTGATATGTACCTTCTGCTATCCACCTCAATGCTAGATCAACCCTTCTTATTGGCGCCGTATCAACCTGTTTAGCAAGTCTTTGCCCTCCAATCAAAAGCGTCATAACTTCTTCTCTAGGCGCGGAATTTTCAATAGCTTTGACTAGAACCTGAAGGGGGTTTAGCCCGTCTTTACTTATCAAATCAAATGCATTTTCAACTAGATTAGATGTGGTACTAAATCTGCCTGACATTAGTTTACTTGTTCTTAAGTGTTTTTTTCCTCTGTGGCCTGGGACCATAAGGTGGCTTATTAAACGTTCAACTATATTCATTCTGGCCCTTGCAAGTCTCTGTTGAGACAGTCTTCCGGAAGTCTTTGGGACTATTACGGGTTTAAGAGAAATTATGTTTTTAAGCCCAGCATCATTTACTACAACACCCTCAAAACTGTACTTTCCGAACAGTTTTATTTCGTTCTCTTTTCTGATATTTTCTTGAAAAAGACCGAGCGAAAGCATTGGATCTGCTCATGCAGACATTAAATAA
>JAMDDW010000021.1 GCA_023488405.1 Candidatus Parvarchaeota archaeon
ATGAGGAGTTCTCTGAGAAGCTGTCAAGGATAATAAAAAGCAAGATGAATTAACTGCTAAAAAAAGATATTTAAGTTATGGCAGATATTAAAAACGAATGGCAAAAATGTTCTTTTTCGTTATAAGCGCAGACGCTGAAAAGATAAACATGGCTGTAGGCTTTGCATCTAGGAGAAAAGAAAAGGGGGACGAAGTAAGGTTCCTTGTTTTTGGACCGGCGGAGAAGTTCATAGCAGAGCATGAAGAATTAATAGAGAACATAGACAAAGTCAAGGAAGCAATCAAGCCGAAGGCCTGCATATTCATAGCGCAGCAGAGCAAGCTTGAAGACAAATTCAAGGACCACTTGGAATTGCTGCCTGCTGGAGAATACATGTCAAAGGCTATAGAGGGCGGTTTTTCTGTTATAACTGTCTGAATAGATGAAAATAGCTTAACGTAAACCTTCTTATATTATCTTATAGTCTTTTCCAGCCGATTTAGTGCCTCGGAAACCTCATCCGCTTTTATTGCCAAAGAAGGCCTGAACCTTATGCCCTTCTCTCCGGTTTTAAGTGCAAGCATACCATTCTCTCTGTAAAGCTTGTCTATGAACTTGTCTCTCTCTGCGGTGTCCTTCAAATCAAAAGCAACCATGAGACCTCTGCCCCTTGCATTGTATATCTTTTCTGGATACCTGTCTTGGAGATTCTGTATACCATTTAGCAGCTCCCTTCCCCTTATTTCTGCATTTTCTATGAGGTTGTCCTCTTTTATTATCTCAAGGTAACGGGTAGCTCTAACCATGTCAGCGAGGTTTCCTCCCCATGTTGAATTTATCCTGCTAGGAACATGGAAGACATGCTCCTCGATGTCTTCTATCCTGTCACTCACCATTATTCCGCAGACCTGCAACTTCTTACCAAAAACCAGTATGTCTGGATTGAAACCAAAATGCTGGTACGCCCACCATTTGCCTGTGGCTCCCATTCCTGTCTGAACCTCATCGACTATCAGAAGCATCTCATTCTCATCCGTGAATTTTCTGAGTCTTTGGAAGTATTCCTTCCTGAAGTGATTGTCTCCGCCTTCTGCTTGGATAGGCTCTATTATCAAAGCGGCTATATCATCCTTGTTATTTTTAACAGCTTCCTCTGCCTCGTCTAAACTTTTCTTTTCAAGT
The DNA here is from genome assembly GCA_023488405.1 of Candidatus Parvarchaeota archaeon. Classification (GTDB taxonomy): domain Archaea; phylum Nanobdellota; class Nanobdellia; order Parvarchaeales; family Parvarchaeaceae; genus Parvarchaeum. Next base: position 1,163 of record JAMDDW010000021.1, read on the forward strand.
TCCTCCACCTTTTTCAAGTTATCCTCATTCAAAGGGAAGGTTATCTTTGGATTGGTTATCCTTGGCCAATTGAACTTTGGGAAGTACTTTATCTTATTTGGATCAAACGTGTTCGTAAGCGAGAGAGTATAACCAGACCTGCCATGAAAGGCCTCTTTGAGGTGCATTATTTTCTGCCCCTTCTCCTCTTTATGGCCCTTCATGAAGTTCTTCCTTACCTTCCAGTCAATAGCGGTCTTAAGCGCGTTTTCAACAGCCAAAGCCCCGCCTTCTATAAAGAAGTAATGCTTCATGTGCGGAGGCGCTGCTATTCTGTCTAAAGCATCGACAAACTCCGCCATTTCTACAGTGTACACATCACTGTTAGTCGGTTTGTTTATTGCAGCCCTCTGTAGTTTCTTCAAAAATGAAGGTTCAAACATCTTATCATGATTCATTCCGATAGTGGATGTTGCGAAGAATCCAAAAAAGTCAAGGAGTTTTCTGTCATGTAAGGAATCATAAAGCCAGGCTCCTTTTGACTTTTCAAGGTCAAGGACAAAATCGTAGCCGTCGGCAAGGATGTGCCTGCCCAAGATAGAATGAACTTCCCTTGGCTCTACCATAACAATCATAGTCCATTCGTGGATTTAATGTTTTGCCTTTCTGCTGTTTACAAGATATTTAAACTTGTTCTATTCTATTAATCTAATGGTCTGCATAAGCTTAAATAAAATTTTGGAAATAGCTTCTGAAGAGCAGAAAGAAGAGATAGAAACAAACAAAGAACTAAAAAGAAAGGTTGGCTTTCTTGCAGAGAAGAAAACGGGATTAAAGGAGATATACAAAAGGCTGATTTACAGAGAAAAAGAAAAGCACTACATAGAACTCGATGAAAGGCAGTTTGGCAGGTATGAACGGCTAAAAGGCATTGTTAAAAGCACTTTGGAAGCTGGGATTGCAGGCACCATGGCAGGTACATTGCTATACACTTATCTTGGGAGTTCCCTCCAGCCTTCGACTTACCTTTCGGTATTTCTATCATCTGCTTTTCTCTATGGCATGTCTGCTTTCCTCTCCAAAAGAATTGAAAAAAGATTCGGAAATGAGCTTGCAAAGAACGGAAGAAACCTGATAGAGGCATTAAACGACCTTTACTTGATAAAATCAAAGGAATACAAAAACGCTTTTTACCCAATCTAATTAGATGGAATACAAAAAACTGGGAAACACGAAGGAAAGTTTATCTGCAATTGGGATAGGAACATGGCAATTAAACGGCAATGCAGAAGAGAATGAGAAGGCCATGAACCTTGCAATAGAAAAGGGAGTAAACTTAATAGACACTGCAGAAATATACGGAACGGAAAACACTGTTGGAAAAATAATAAAGGGAAAAAAGCTGTTTATAGCCACGAAAGTCTGGCCAACGCATTTCAGGTATGATTCTGTCTTAAGGGCCTGCGAAAGAAGCCTTGGAAACCTGGGGATAAAACAGATAGACCTTTACCAGTTGCACTGGCCTAATCAGGGAATAAGCATAAAGGAAACTATGAAGGCAATGGAAAAGCTTGTTTACGACGGCAAAATAAGGTACATAGGAGTAAGCAACTTCAATGAAAAGGAACTTAAAGATGCACAGGAAGCTATGTCAAAATACGAAATTGTTTCAAATCAGGTTGAATATAACTTGATTGAAAGGATGCCAGAAATGAACCTAATTGATTATATGAAAAAAGAGAAGATTACGCTTTTGGCTTACAGCCCATTTGCGCACGGTGCAATCTTCAAGAAGAAATATGTAAGAGTAATTGAAAGCGTAAAGGAATTAGGCAAAAAATACAATAAGACTGCTGGACAAATGCTTCTGAGATGGCTTATCCAGAAAGATATTGTAATCCCTTTAACAAAAGCGAGCAACCCAAAGCACATGCTGGAGAATATAGCTGCAGCTGATTTTAACATAAACCAAAAGGACATGGAGATTATAGATAGCCTTACTCCGAAAGACAGCAATGCTGGGTTGAGCAAGTTCAAGGGCCTTATAGAGTATTATCTTATTTTGAGGGCTTTTCTTAGGCTTTAGTAAAAAGCTTTTAATACTTATATGTTATATATATTAAAATGATATTTGCTGATTTCAGGAAACCAGTAAAAACAAGCGAATTAGAGAAAGTGCTCAGCGCTACTTTGTCTGAACTAGGTTATAAGATTCTAAAAGTAAAGGATAACCACCCTTCGGAAGAATACTCTCAAGGAAAGATGGTTCCAGTAAAAGAAGGCATTGAATATGAAGTAAGGAAGAGCTTCCTTGAACCAAAGATGTATTTTGGCCTTAAGTTTTACCCGAACTTTGACGAAAAATCACACAGATTTGTGTATGAGCAAGAGCAAGCCAAACAGCTGTATGGTTGGGCTTATTCATTTAAAGAAGAGAAATACAAGAACGCATTGTTAGAGGTCATAAAGACAGTGATAAATAAGATTAGCAGCAAGGATGAAATGCAAAATGAATCCGAAATGATACGTATAACCTATTACAAATAATGGAAGAAACCAACAAAAACATAACTTGGCAAAGTGAAAACTGCCTTCTTTGCAAGTACTTTGTGCCTAATGATGTATTAAATGCAGATCTTTTGGAAAGGGGGAAATGCGCTCACCCATCTCTTGTTAAATTTAATTTAGTTGTTTCCGGAAGGGACTGGTGCAACCTGTTCGCAAAGATGAGCAATGAAAGAAGAGAAAAGCTGCAGCAGGAGGGCTTCAAGAAAGACGACGAGCAGCAGAAAAGGCTTATAGAAGAAAGTAGGAAAGCTGGAAACTTTGACTGATTCTTTTAAAGATAGACAGGAGTAGTGTGTCTGAGCTTTTTTACGGTTTTAAGGAAACTTACTTCATTCCTTTTATCAGTTTCTGGCCCATTAAATCCGAGTAGGTAACCTGCGCACCCTCTTTCATCTTGTCCTTTAATTCATCGGGTATATCTGCGTCAAAAACTTCATAAGACTCCATGTCCATTAGCTGAGCTTTACCGTCGTTGAGGCTTATGACCTGTGCAATTCTCTTTTCTATTATTGGTATTTTTGCTCTATCCTCTGCAGACATTACAAAGACCCTTTTTTTGCCGTCTATCACTCCGACGGCTTCTACCCTTGCCTTTGCATGTCCATGCTTTCCTGGAGCACTCAGTGCTATATCCGTTATTTTGCAGATAAACTGGTCATCCACTAGGATAGTGTCTCCCTTTCTCAATTCATTTATACCGGCAACTTTAAAATCCATATCTCTGTTTGCTATTTTTAGCATATAAATATTGCTTTTTTGCTTTAATTTAAGAAAAACAGTTAAAAAATGCTTGCGAGGGAAATATTTAAATATAGTACATACGATAATAAAAGATGGATAAAGAACAAGATTACCATAAACTTGCATTGGAATACTCAAAAAAGCATGGTGGTAAAATAGAGCTGAAACCCACTGTAAAAATACGATCATTGAAGGACTTGTCAATAGTCTATACTCCCGGGGTAGCAGCAGTTTCCACGGCAATAAGCAACGACAGCCGTTTATCATGGGATTTAACATGGCGGTGGAATACTATCTTCATAATAACAAACGGAACAAGAGTCCTTGGATTAGGAGACATAGGCCCTCTTGCTTCTTTACCTGTAATGGAGGGCAAATCCCTGATATACAAGGAATTTGGAGGGGTAAATGCCATACCCATACCAATAGAAACAAAGGAGGTGGATGAGTTTGTTAAAGTTGTAAAAAACATCTCGGTAACAAGTGGCGGCATACATTTAGAGGACATAGAATCCCCTTTCTGCTTTGAAGTACTGGAAAGGCTGCAAGAAGAACTTAAAGTCCCGGTATGGCACGATGACCAGCAGGGAACAGCGGCGGCTGCTCTTGCAGGACTGATAAACGCTACAAAGCTGGCTGATAAGGACTTAAAGAGAAGCAAGATAGTTATGATAGGCGCCGGAGCCGCAAACATTGCATTATTCCGTATACTAGAAAAATATGGAGTTGACACTGGAAACATAATAGTGGGAGACAGTAAGGGCCCGCTTTATAACGGCAGAGACGACATGGAGATAATAAAAACAACAAACCGGTGGAAATATGAAGTTATGAAAAAATCCAATAGGGATTCAATCACTGACGCTGACAGTTCATTTGAAGGTGCTGACATTGTTGTAGGATTCAGCAGGGAAGGAGGAATAAAGTCGGAATGGATAAGAAAAATGAGTTCAAAGCCGATAGTATTCGCAAATGCCAATCCTAATCCAGAGATTTCTCCTGAAGAAGCTTACAAAGCAGGGGCATATATTGTTTCGACAGGCAGATCAGATTACCCCAATCAGATAAACAACAGCCTGATATTCCCTGCGCTTTTCAGAGGTGTACTTGACTCAAAAGCTAAAAAGATAGATGATTACACAGCTATAGTAGCAGCGGAAGAACTTGCAAAATTCGCGCAGGAAAAAGGACTAAGAAAAGATTATATTGTCCCAAACATGGAAGAAAGAGAGATATATCCAAGGATAGCAGCTGCAGTAGCTGAAGATGCAGTTAAACGCGGATTAGCAAACAGGAAAGAAAGCAGGGAATACTTTTATAAAAAAGCAAAGAAGATTATTGGTTTAAAATAAACCCTTTACGCTATAATGCATGACCCTAAATGCAAACAGTACTTCTGTGTGTCTTCTACCATTTCCATTTAAAAGATATTTCTAGTATTTTGAATAGAGAATAAGCTTAGGATATTCTTTTACTGTAAATATTTTTTAGGTTACCCTACTTCATTGACCTCACTGCAACTTAAAAAATAAAATTACCTGTATTTGTAGCCAATATCGTCATATGAAAGCAATTTTACAGATGAGCTGCTTGCCAGCACTCTGCTTCCTATAACATAGGTTATCTCGCTTTCTTCAGCCGCCTTTGCTATTTCATCAGTTACCAAGCCGTCAAGAACGAGCATATATATGTTCTCTAAGTTAAGTATCGCATCTTCAACGCCTTTGTAAGGTATCCTTCCGAGTATTTCGAATTTGTTGTTTACAAGAAATGCTCCTCTTGTGCCTATTATGTCATTCACCAATGGGGTAACCTTCTCCTTGATTTCCTGTGGGACTTCTACAGGTGTAGATTGAGCCTGTTTTTTAGGGGCTGCCGATTCTCTTTTCAAAGACGGATCATATTCCTCGATAGGAACCTTTGCACGCAATGCCTGGTTTATTTCCTTCTTTGATAATTCCTCAACTTCAGTTCCTGAAGGGGCCTTTGCTATAAAGTCCACATGCCCTTGCTGGATAAAGGAGTTTATTATCATGTCACCGCCTCTGTCTCCATCAACAAACAATGTGACTATTTTCTTTCTGCTTAAATCAATAACAGTTTTAGGTATGTTAGTGCCGTTCATTCCAATCACGTTGGAAAAGCCGTGCTTAAGCATGTTCATTACGTCTGCCCTTCCTTCTACCACTATTATTTCCTCAGAATCCTCTAAGTCTGGGCCAGCAGGTAATTTCTCAGAGCCGTATTCCACGAACTCCTTCTGCCTTACTTCCTCATAAAGTTTCTGCAGTAGTTCTGTAGTATCAACCTCAGAGGTTTTCATTGCCTCTTCAAGGAGCTTCTGAGCCCTGTTCATTATGTACTCTCTCTTTGATATCCTAACGTCTTCTATCTTGTCAACTGAAACCGTGGCCTTTGAAGGGCCTATTCTGTCAATTGTTTCTATGGCTGCGCCTATCAATGCAGTCTCCGCCATCCCCAAAGAAGTAGGTATGGTTATCTCACCGTTGGTTTTTCCCCCAGCCGATGAACTTTCTACGTTTATCCTTCCTATTTTACCATTTTTCTGTGCTTCCCTTAAGTCCAATTCTTCACCAAGCAGACCTTCCGTCTGTCCGAATACCGCACCTATGACGTCTGGCTTATCAATCAGACTATCTGCGGTAAATTTTGCATGAAGGATATACTTAAAAGAAGTAGGTCCTATCTTTGCCATAATTCAACACCTCCTATTTATTCAAAAAGGCCCACTCAGGCCAAATTGTTAATCGTGATTTAAGGTCTAATAGACCAAAGTCACTTTGTATGACTTACTATATTATTATTAGACTTTTCAAGGTTTATATATCTTTCTTGTTAGCACTATGAACCTTAATTAACTGCAGAAAGTGATACCTTGATTGTGGCGTTTTCCGTAAAGCCACTGAAAGAATAATAGTTTGCAGGGCAGGAAATATTGGCCTTTGGACAGCGGATTGTTGTATTATAAAATCCAAAAGGAAGGGTAAGATTCACATTGAAGTTTCCTGTTTTCAAGATACTTATTATCTGCGGTTGCAAGGGCCACTGAACGGTAGTTGTTTGATTTGGAAGAAGTGGTGCCACCGTAATTACATCGCATGAGGCTACATTCTTTTCATAACTCAAATTTGCTATGTTTGTTGGATAAACCTCTCCAGATAAAGCAGAAACGCATCCTGATAGATAACCTATTTTAGAACCGCCGCCGTTCTTAAATTCAACAAGAAGGTAAAGCTGATTGTTTGAACTGTTGAAAACGCTTGTTACGTTTGTTATTTCTATAGGATAAAACGCTTTTGAAATGCTTGTTAGAGCCCAGCCCGTTATTCCCACTGATAATTGCTTTGTATTCCCGGCTGTCAATGCATAATAAATCAAAATAAGCAGCAATAGAATTATAACAGCAAAAACAATGTAAGTATCCAAGCCTCTTTTTTTATTGTGTTTATCCATTAGTTTACTTTCTTTTTTAAAGTTAAATATTTGAAGATATGAAAAGATTTATATATGATAAAAATTTCATATAACGAATGATGCAGGACATAAGAAAAGTCATAACTAAGAGAATGTATGCATTGATGTTTTTCATTATGTTTGCTGCCGTATTTATTCTCTATTTCTATCTCTTGGAAAGCTCTGCAACGGGGATAATTGACTTTGGATCCTACTACATCTACTTTGATTTGCTTTCATCGTTTGTAATATCATTTTTGATAAGCTTAGTTATAACAATGAACGTTTATTCTTACAAATTAAAGGCAAAAACAAGCAAAAAGCTGACATTAAGCTCAATAGTGGGAGCAATACTTCCGAGCAGCTTGTGTTGCACCAGCGTCATACCTTCACTGCTTGCCGTGCTTGGTTTTTCAACGTCATTTATAGTGGGAAACACCGGAAAGATACAGTCCATATTTTCCGTTTATGGACCCTTATTTATTGCAGCAGGAGCCGCAATAGCATATTTTGGCCTTATACAAATAACTAAAAACATAAACGCAAGCTGTAAAATAAATGTTGCCGAAAAAGAGGACTGCTGCGAGGTCAAGGAATGAAAATAAAGATAAAATATATCTTGTATGCTGTTGTTGTGGTGATAGCCTTAGCTCTAATATTGAATTTCTTTATTTTAAACCATGCAAAGCAGAGCAAGTACCTTTCAATTGGTGAAACTGCCCCTAATTACACATTTCAGCTTGCAAACGGAAGCACAAAAAGCTTAAACAGCTATCAAGGAAAACCCTTAATTCTTTGGTTCGTAGCGACATGGTGCAGCAGCTGTGCACAAGGAAACGCAGCAGTGGCAGACAACCTCGCATTTTTCAAGGAGCATAACGTGAAGATATTAGAATTAGAGCAGTATGATGACCTTGGAACCACTGGCATGCCCATCTCACAGTTCATTTCTGAATACGGAAACAACAACACTTATGTAACTGGAGGAATTGCAAGCTACAATATGACATTGGCTTACAACACTCCGCCGGAATTACAGCTTGACATTTATTATCTGATAAGCCCAAACGGAAAGATATTATATGTAGGAGAGGGAATTGCAAACGGGATGGGCAGCCTTGAAAATATAATATCAAAAGATGATTTATGAAAAACGCAACTGACCTTTTTTTTGATGCATTCGCAAACAAAAACAGGTTCAATATACTTATGCAGCTGAGAAACAAAGAAATGTGTGCAGGAGACCTTCAAAAAACTCTGGGTGTGGAGCAGACTAACTTATCGCATGATCTAAAATGTCTACTTAACTGTAAGTTCATAAGCGTAAGAAAGGAGGGAAGAAAAAGAGTTTACAAAATAAACAATGAAACCAATGAACTAGTTGACGAAGTAGCGAAGCATGTTAAAAACTATGAAACTTACTTGAAGAAATGCGGTATACTGAAGGAGGAAAAAAATGGAAGAATATGAGTATGCAATAATAGGGCAAGGGGCTGCTGCATTCGCTGCAGCGTTGAAGGCAGATGAAGCAGGAATAAAGACGGTAATGATAGGAAAGAATGAAACTAAGGGAACATTACTGGGTGGAACTTGTGTAAATGTAGGATGCGTTCCCAGTAAACGACTGATAACAGTAGGAAATTTGCTAGATAATATGAATAAAAAGAGATTTGATGGTTTATATTATTCCACAAAGGTAGAAAACTTCAATAAGATAATGCAGGATAAGGAATTTCTTGTTGGAAGCATGCGCTTTTCAAAATACCAAAAAGTCCTCGGCAAACTTAAAAACGTAAAATACATCAATGGCTTTGCAAGCTTAAAGGATAAGAACACCGTGATTGTCAATGGTCAGGAGATAAAGGCAAAGAAGATACTTATAGCAACGGGCGCAAGGGCCAAGGTACCTGAAATAGACGGAATAGAAAAAGTAAAGTACCTAACAAATGAAGAGGCTCTTTCAATAAAAAAGCTGCCAAAATCTATAATCGTTGTAGGGGGGAGAGCTCTCGGCCTTGAATTTGCAGAGATGTTTGCACATTTTGGTGTAAAGGTAACTCTGCTGCAGAGAAGCGAAAGAATACTGCCAAACTGGGAGCCTCAAGTGAGCTACTACCTTGAGCAGTACCTGAAAGAAGAAGGCGTAAACATAATAACAAACGCAAAAATAGACAAAGTTTCAAAATCTCAAGAAGCCGTAAAAGTTTACTTTTCAGTAAAGGGAAAAGAACAGGAAGTTAAAGCAGATGAAATATTACTGGCTACAGGAAGAACACCAAACATAGAAAAATTAAATTTAAATAAGGTGGGAATAAAATTAAACGAAAATAGCTTCATAAAAATAGACAAGTACATGGAAACCTCTGTCAAGGGAATATATGCTGCAGGTGATGTAACCGGATGTGAATGCATTTAGCGATAAAAAATTAGCAATAGACCTAAATTCTGTACCTTCTGCCGTTTTTACATTTCCAGAAGCGGCAAGAGTAGGCTTAACGGATGAGGAAGCAAATGGCAAAGGCATAAGATGTGCTTGCAGGCCGGTATTGTTCAAGGATTTGGCAAAGGCAGGCATAATAAAGGACACTAGAGGATTGATAAAAATGGTAATAAATGCCAAGACAAAACGCATATTGGGTGTAGAGATAGTAGGGGAAAATGCTGCAGATTTAATACATGAAGCAGTATTGGCGGTAAAATTCAAGCTTACAATAGATGATATAATCGACACTGTGCACATGTTCCCGACACTAAGCGAGATAATGAAGCTAGGGGCTTTGTCATTTTATCACAATGTAGAGGATTTAAGCTGCTGTAGTGAATAGACAAGATTAGTTTACTACGTCTTCTAACAGCTCTATATAGGGCTCATCACTCGATATCCTTATTTTTGAATTCAAGGGTATGAGCATTTGGTCATCACCATGTCCAAATGGCAATCCATACAATGATGGCTTTTTCAGATCCAGCATGTAATCCTCTATTATTTCCTCCATTGAAGGTAGAACCTCTTCTGACTTTGGTATATCTGTAAAATCACCGAATACAAAGCCGTTGAATTTATCAAGCGCTTTTGCAAGCTTCAACCTGAAAAGATACCTGTCGACGTCACCAGAGGTAGTGGCTATGTCCTCAAAAAATGCTATCTTTCCCCTAGTGTCAGGCATGTAATCTGTTCCTATCAACGAAGCGAACAAGGATATGTTCGTTCCCTCGCTTATGCCTTCAATCTTGCCTGGAACTATGTATTTAACAACTCTGTTTATGTTGCTTGCTATGTCTTTTGACTCCCCTTTCAATACTGAAAGCACATTTTGAAATGAAGGCTTTCGCATTTCGTCTGCATCCACACCAGGCATTGGCCCGTGAAACGTAATCAAGCCAGTTAATTTATGTATTGCTAGGTGCAAAGCCGTTATGTCACTGTACCCTACAAAGATTTTTGGGTGCGATTTTATAGCATCATAATCTATCTCTGACAGTATCCTCATTGAGCCATACCCTCCTCTTGCACAGAATACCGCATCTACAGAATCGTCTTTAAATGCATTGTTAAGCTCTGCAGCCCTGTCCTTATCGGGAGCTGCCAAATCTGCCCTCTGGACTAATCTTCGCAGATTTTCCCCTAGTGATACCCTAAAACCGAACTTCTTGAGGAGAGATATGCTGGTTGACAGCACTTTCAAGTCGGGTGGGCTGGCGGGAGCGATTATCTTTATGTTTGCATTTGCCTTTAATTTTGGTGGTTTTATTGTCATGTTATAAGGAGAAGATTGTAAAATTAAAGCTTTTTATAATAGATATTTTCTTAGAAGACTTTAAGATTATATGCAAACCTTAATACTGGCAGCCGGTGAATCATCGAGATTTTGGCCTTTTTCCGAGATTTGCCACAAGTCACTTTTGAAAGTGGGAAACAAAACACTGCTTGAACAGACTTTGGAAGGCTTGAAAGGCAGTGAAATCATACTTATTGTAAACCCAAAAACGCAATTAAGCGATGAAATCACAAAAAATAAGAACATAAAAATAGTAATGCAAGAAGAACCTAAAGGCATGGCAGATGCAATATTAAGGTCAAAATCTGCAGTAAAAGGGGATTTCCTAGTTATAATGCCTTATTACGTAAACATAAAGGATTACCTTCCAAAGTTAAACAAGGTAAACGCACCTGCAGTGGCAGTAAAAAAATATGAGGAAGGAGATGAAAAAACGCACGGGATTGCAAAGATAGAGAAAAACAAGATAGTAGAGGTTAGAGAAAAGGAAAAATTTGAAGGAGCCAATTATTCTATCGTTGGGATGTATAAGCTTAATAAAGAAATAATAGACCAACTGGAAAAAACACAAAACTCAGAATACCGGTTTGAGGATTTGCTTAATGAAATTGCAAAAACAAATGGATTAAATTACTTTGAAGCAGAGGGCCTGCCATCCTTGAAGTATGTAAGCGATTTGCTTTTAATTAAAAAATTCATTTATTCAAACATAAAACAAAAAAAGAAAGACATAAAGCCTGCAAAGAAAAACAACGTGTTTATTGAAAATTCCGTGATACTTGGAAAAAACGTTAAGATAGGCAATAATGTGTCAATAAAAGGTGAAACATATATAGGAGATAATTCGTTCATAGGCGACAACTCATTGATAAGAGACAGCATAATCGGGGAAAACACTGAAATAGGCTTTGGAACAGAGATTGCAAGATCAATAATAATGGATAATACACACATACATAGTGGCTTCGTAGGGGACAGCATAATAGGACAGAACTGCCGTCTTGGAGCCAATTTCCTAACTGGAAACAGAAGAATTGACAGAAAAAGTATAAAAATAGAAATCAAAGAAGGATATGACACGGGATTAACACACTTGGGAGTAATAATGGGTTACAATGTAAAGACAGGAATAAACACATCGGTTATGCCTGGCACATTAATAGGAAACAATTCGATTATAGGATCTAATACTGAAATTAAAGGAAGGGTAGGCTCCAATAAACTGGTTTACAGTAAAAAAGAAAACGCGGAAAAAGACATATGAAAACAGTAACTATAATAGGTGGAAGCGGAGCAAGAAACACATTGAAAGCACTTAGAAAGATAAAGAACATAAAAATAAACAATATAGTTACTATGTTTGATTCCGGAGGATCTACCGGCTACTTAAGGAAAAAGTTTGGGATCTATGCCCTTGGGGATTTAAGGGACAGGATACTTGCAGTTTCTGAAAATGAGGCCTTAAGGGATATAAGTTCGCAGAGAATAGAAATGGAAGGAATAAATCACAATGTCGGAAATTTATTGCTTTACAGCCTTGTAAAGGAATACGACAAAGATTATTTGAAAATAGCCAAGGGCATAGATCCCAAACTTTTTCCTTAAACAAAGAGCTAAAAATAAAGGGTGTAAAACTTGATAAAAAAGTCATGATAAGCAGATTGGCAGCCGATTCCATATTAAAGTCTGATTTTCTCATTTTCGGGCCAGGAGATGTATATTCGTCAATACTGCCGAATACTTTGGTAGACGGTTTTGATGACACAATTGCCAAATCAAAAGCCAAGAAGATACTTATTGTAAATATAATGAACAAAAAGTCAGAAACTAATGGATTTAAGGCATCGGATTTTGTAAAGATTTTTGAGGAGAGGGGGATAAAAATAGACTATATACTTGTAAACAATAAAGTTATGCCAATAAAAAACATAAAGGGAAAGTACGGAAATTTCTCCGGCTGGGTTGAGAATGACCTATTGGACAAAAGAGTTATAATGGGAGATTTTATAAATGAGAGCATACCTTATGAACATGACCCTGAGAAAATACTGGTTTCATTAAAGAGGATTATAAAGTAATTTTATTTTACAGTAGCAATATAGAATTAATTAAAGTTTATTAACCCATAAATGTAGCTATTAATATGGCAATCAGTGTTTATGTATTCAAGGAAGGAAACTATTACAGAAACCTGTATGACATTATAGAGGAGAATCGGGAAAAAGACATTATAATAATTACCACAAACAAACCTGCAAATATGATTTTAAATGAGATAAAGCGGGAGAAGATAAAGATACAAAACCTTTTCTTTATAGACACTATATCTAAATACCTAGGAAAAACGGACATAAACCAAAATGATAATGTTGTATACATAGATGACCCTGCTAATTTAACTGAGATTGGGATAGTAGCCAAACTAAGCATAGAAAAAATAAAGGGTCATCTATGTATACAACATTA
>JAMDDW010000026.1 GCA_023488405.1 Candidatus Parvarchaeota archaeon
ACAATACCTTTTTCCTGAGATTTTTCATAACCTGTAAATAGAACTGCTTTCATTCCTGATTCTTTTGCATTTTGTATATCCAGGTCTTGCCTGTCTCCAACCATTATTATGTCCTTAGTATTTAATTCCAAAAGCTTTGCAGTCTCTATAAATGATTTAGGCCCGTCTCTTGCTTTTGAAAAAGGTATTGTTTCTCCAGCTATTACTACAACATCGAAATATTTATGAAAAGGAACTTTATTTATCCTCTTGGCCTTTAAACCACTTATTGAGTCTCTTTCACTTAAAAGAGCCAATTTTTTGCCTTCTCCTTTCAATTCTTTTAGTAATTCTTCCGTTTTGCTTGAGAATTTCTGGTTCTCTATGATATAAGAATAAAATAAATTCGTGTAATACTCCTTTTCTTTTTCATTTAATTTTATAGATTCTTTTTCAGCTATCAATGGTATCCAGTCTGCATGATTATATGATGCCTTTGATTCTGCTAATTCTCTTATTTTTTCCTTCTGGAAAGCATCTGCTTCAGAAATAAGTTTCTCTCTGGCTACATTGAACGTTTCTGCCATTTCAGAAAATACCTTATCATATGCTTCTGAGACGGTTTTCTTCGTGTTCACTAGGGTGTTATCAAAATCAAACACCACCCCTTTAAAATCAATTCTGCTCTGATTAAGCATTAATTATTTAAGAAGTGTACACTGTATTAAGCTTTTCTTTTTTATAAAGACGGTAAAACTACTTTATTTATAGAATGGTATTATAATAAGAATTATTTCAATTACGAAAAGAAGTATAATTACCCACTCCAAAAATGAGCTTGTATCCTCTGACACGTGACTTTGTATAAAGCTACGTATGTTTACAAGCATATCGAATGTAGATTCTAATCTTTTTGCTAGATCGGTAAGACGAAATGCATCTGAAAGAAGAGAATAAAGCCTAGCAAGATACCATTCTCCAAAACTCATGATTATTTGGTTTATCCCATCAATAAGGTCCTTATATTCGGCGTAGAAATCACTTATTTCCTTGCTTAACTTTATCATACTCCTTCTTGTGAATATTATATAGAAAGGATTCCTGTTCATTTTCAGAAAACGATTATTTACAGTATCTATCATCTTATTCACTTCATTTTGGTATACTCTGTATTCCAAAAGCTGTATGTTTGCGGTATCCACTACCATTATTTCATTCTCGTAATTGCTTGTGTTTGAGATCAGAAACATCGCATCCCAGTCCACTATTGCTGAATCGCAGCTGTAATACGACAAACTCCTTTTTATGGTATTTGCTATATATTCTTTTGATAGCTCTTTGTAATTCTGTTCGTCTAGCAGTATACCAGCTATAAACTCCTTATTTTTATCTACAAAACTGTCAGCGCACTGCTCTAAAAAGTATGATCTATACATTTCAAATATCCTTTTTTCTTTTATTTTCATGTGCTTAGAAAGTGTTTTTTCCACCCTTGCCTTTGCATCCTCTGCCAGTTCCTTAAACCTGTTTTCAAACCTTTTGTCAAAGGTAATCTTTTCCAGCAAAGGTATATTAATATTTTCGAAAGGAGAACGTACTCTTACTGCCATAGCTCCAACTGAGTATATTACGCACTGAATATTGACTAATAACATCGTATTGTCGAACTTTACCTCTTTTTTGCCTGCATTTACCACTATTGGAAGTTCAAACGGGTTTAACCCTTCTGGTACTGCCTTTCCATACTCATAGAACGAAAACTCCTCTGCTCCTCTGAAATAATTCTTAACATTCTTAAGTTCTATCTCATCCGAGAAATTATAAAAATAACTGTAGATTACTTCTCCTTTCATAAAGAATTATTTAGAACTCAATTTATTATATACTTGTTTTATATTTTATTGAAGGGGGAGATAAACGTTTTTATATCATTTAAAATCTAGAAAATAGATGAAAACTAGCAAGTTAAACAAAATACTTAAAGATGATGAAAAATACAAATCATTCTTATCACAAAAACTTGGAATAACTGAAAATATTGAGTTCTCTAAGGATATACTCCCATATTATATTAAAAGCATGGCATATTCCTTAGGGTACAACCAGATATGGTTATCTTATGAAACTAAGCGCATAATTTACTTTATAGAAGAAAAAGAGGAATTAAGTGAATTAAGAGAGGGGTGCAGATTCATAATACAACATGAATTTGGCCATTTTCATGAAATAAAAGATAAAAACAAAAACGTAAGAGATTATTTCCAAAGACTGCTTTACGTTAATAACAGCAACTATAAAGTAAATTTTTTCCCGGAATCGGAAGCCACCCGGTATGCGATTTCAAAGTCAACGGATTGTGTAGAAGCACTTGCGGGATTTCTGGCAATTTCTTGTTTTTTGTACAAAAGCGATATTAAAACGGCAATAAACTCCTTTTCTGAACATTTTTCTAACTCAAACATAATAGACATAGAAAAAAGAAACTTGGTAAATGCAAAAAGTAGCTTTAAACTTTCAAATGGAAACTATGAGAAAATATTAAAGAAAACAGAAACTTACCTTAACAAGTTAAATAATAATCTTGCAAGAAGCTTGCTTTATAAGGTAAAAGATAAGGTAGATAAAAATGATAAAAATTAAAAACTAAAGTTTAGTGCTTAAATAATGATTTCCAAATATCTTATAATATCCATAGTTTAGAATATCTATTTGACTGTTAATTTTAGTGATTTATCTTTAAACAATGGCTGAAATTGAAAATACTGCAGATAATGATTATTTAAAAATTAAAGAAAAAATAAAAAATCAAATCATTTTTAGCTGCCTGTTCCTGCTATTGTTCCTGTTGCAGTGAAAGTTGCGGTGCCAGCTGAAGTTGCAACCGAGTAATTCACTACACCAGAAGCACTGAATGCAACGCCTGACAAGCATGTACCCGGGAAGGTTACATTAAAGCTACTACCGCTAGTCACTGTAATAGGGGTAGTACCCAAGCTAGAATCAGTACCAGTAGCTGAGCTAATTCCGCTTCCAGACGAGTAACTTGCTCCAGTAATTTTTGCAGATGTAGCTCCGTCAGGTATTCCACCAACAGTAAAAGCTACTGTTAGCCCGCTGCCATCACAGACTGCTGCGCTTGCTGCAAATGGGCTGAACCCACTACTGCCTGCGGTTACACTTGCTCTAGGGTTGAAAATACCCATAGAGTACAGGATTACAGCTACGATAACTATGATCAGTATTGCCCAACCATAAGTCATCATGTATTCTAATGCTGACTGTCCTTTTGCCATTATGATAATACAAAATGATGATATTTAAACATTATTTTATATAATTAACCTATTGAAAAAGGCAAATCAACGTAGATTTTTGGATTGCTAACGCTTTCTGCTACATAATTGTAAATACCACTAGGCAATGCTACTAACTTTGTATTTGCGAAGTATGTAAATGGTGAATTCTGCTGTAGTAAAGTAACTGCAGTGCCATTTGGATAATCTAAAGATAAATTAACTTTCCCTGTAAAGCCTCCTACAAATATGTAATTCGGTAGATTATCTGAGTAATTTGCATATTCATATGCTACTGCCGTATAACTAGAATTTGTGTATAATGCAAGGTTTGACAACCCAAAAGACTCATTTTCAGTAAGCATAGTATTTGCACCGCATGAAGTTAAATCCTGCCCTGCTAGCAACTTACCTCCATAAAGAGAACTTTCATAGATTATTATTATTCCATTAGATACGTTTATTGTGTAGTTTTCAAATTTAGTAAATGTAAGCAGAGGAAGATACTGAATTGTCTGCAAGTTATTGGAGGTAGCCATTGAATTTATCGAATCCGCTAGTTCATAGCATATTCCGTTCATGTTAGAAACAGTAGGATTGCCAGCTGAAATGTGAGTAAAGAAAACCGCTATAAAGGCTATCAAAATCAAAACGAATGAAACGTCTATTATGAACTCAAATGAAAACTGCCCTTTCATAGTTAGATTAAAAGCAGAGAATATTTATACTATTTCCTGTCTAACTTAAATGTGGGGGAAAGAAGACTTGAGGAATTATTAATAGAGAATACAATAGATAATAATCCATCTATTCTGCATAAACTTATGCAGGTTTCCACTTTTTCTTACATAGAAAAAAGAAGGGAGATAGATTATGCGGATGCCGAATATCCACTGCAGATATACAGAAAAAAGATGAATCATTCGCTTAACGAAAAAGACAAGGGAAAACTAAAAACGGACAAATGGAACGCAGACCTTATTCTGCTTTACAATGACAATGGAAAAAGAATATGCGAGATAGTCGAGATAGAAACCATAAAGGCAGATGAATTACTGCATCATAGAAAAAAGAACATAATAAAAAAGATAAACACGATTGAAAGAGCTTACAATGCCCTAGACTCAAATAAAATACTAAATAATTTAGATGAAATAAGAT
This sequence comes from Candidatus Parvarchaeota archaeon, assembly GCA_023488405.1. Taxonomy (GTDB): domain Archaea; phylum Nanobdellota; class Nanobdellia; order Parvarchaeales; family Parvarchaeaceae; genus Parvarchaeum. Next base: position 4,434 of record JAMDDW010000026.1, read on the forward strand.
TTTCACTTTCTTTGAATGCAGCTCACTTAACAGAAAATGAAAGATACAGAGTAGCAAAGAACATTGGTAGAAGAATAATTCAAGAAAGGAATAGAAACTATAAAGATGAAAAAATAGACTTATACAAGATTTACATGCTAAAAGATGATATTTGGGATTACTGCACTGACAATGAAGATAAAGAGTTTCTTATGAATTATAATATGTCAATGAGAAAGAATGCCTGGAAAAATCCTCTAAAAAGAGCCATGTCTGAACTCTATTATAATTTGAATGATAATGCAAAGGTAAAGGCGCTGTACGAAAGGTATTATTTCAAGAGATAAGGACAAAAAGCCTTTAAAAGCCCAAATACATTAAGAATTAATAAAATCAGATGTTATGGATTCTTTATGGGCATACGAAACAAGGTAAGCAAAACTATAGACAATGTAGTTGAGTATTACCTGAAAAACTACAGAAAAATGATATTTATACCCATAATATTCGTCATATTCTTTGCTTCTTTTATAGGTTATTATTACCATGTCCATGGAGAACTTGTCAATGAAGGAATATCACTAGCGGGAGGAACCAACATAATAATAAGCACGAATCAAAGCATTTCTCCGACATTGATTGCAAGCTCACTGGGTACAGATTTAAAGCAGACAGTTACAGTAAGCGTTGTAAAGGCCCCGTTTACTAATACTATAACAGGTTATTCAATAACTGTTGGAAAGAATGTGAATACTACGCTGTTGGAGAGTAGTCTGTCAACAATACTTAAAATACCTGTAAATGGCAAAGATTCAAGCGTAGATTATGTAAGTGCAACTCTAGCTCAAAGCTCTCTTTACAGTTCTTTCATTCTTTTAGGGATAGCTTTCATTCTTGTAGCAGCCGTTTCCTTGTTCTACTTCAGAAGCGTATGGCAAGCGTTTTCAAACGTGATAAGTATAATAAGTGATATAATAAACATAATAGGAGTTCTTGACATAATTGGGTTCAGCTTTTCAACTGCTTCTATAGCTGGAATTCTCATGATAATGGGTTATTCGGCTGACAGAAACATAATCTTAGCTACAAACATACTAAAAAGAGAAGAAGCAAGTATGCGCTACCGTTTAACAAAAACAATAAAAACATCGCTTACAATGGATGGAGCTGCTTTGGTAACATTTCTTATACTTTTCCTAGGAACAACAAATTCAACATTGCATGAGATAGCTATAATCCTTATAATAGGTGTAATATTCGATGACTTTACAGTATGGATATTAAATGGTTCTACGCAGCTGTATGGATTAAAATACAAGGAGGTAGAAAAGCAGCCGGCTAAAGTATAATATGGCAAAATCGATATTTTATGATTGGAGGATAATACTGATGATTGTTTTGGTAGTTGTATCTTTCTTAGCTATACAACCAAACATTACAAACGTAAACGGAGCGCAGGTTGTTTACATGCCAGTTAACTCTTATATAGGAAATTTAAGTTCAAGAGGCGTTATAGGCCTGCAGACTGGATCAGTAATAACGGCTGTAGACGGTGTGCCTGTGCACAATGTACAGCAGTTTTACAGCCAGCTAAACAAATCTGCAATAGTGAACACTTCTTTGAGTATTACTTATGAGAAAGAGATATTTCCATATTTATTCGAAAGTAATACAACAAAGATATTTGTAGAGCCTGGTACCGTCTTTAATTCATCAACCATACAAACGCAGAACATTCCATACACCCACTTAAATTACGGACTGGACATAATAGGTGGAACGCAGATAGAAGTAGTACCAAATTCTACAAACTATAATACTTCTATACTATCTAAACTGGAAACGACTCTTTCGAAAAGGCTTGATGTATATGGAATAAGCGGTACGACTGTTAATACCGTACAGGCCCTTTCAGGAAAGTCATTCATAATGGTCAGCATGCCTAATATAGGAGAAAGTCAGGCTTTGTCGTTGATTCAAAATCAAGGTAAATTCTACGCCACTATAGGAAACTTTACAGTATTCAACAGTAGCAATTCAAGCGAAAGCATATTGGACGTATGCCTTTCTTCAGGCTGCCCATTCGGAGTTTATCAAACTCCTAGTGCATCTAATGGCTACCAATTTCAGTTTGGAATACAACTTGCTTCAGGTGCAGCAAAGAACTTTGAATTAGCAGTGAAATCCCTTAAGCCTTCTACTACAAGCCCAGGATATTTCAACAGAAGAATACATCTGTACTTAAATGGAGTACAGCAAGGACAGCCTCTTTTGATCTCTGAAAATATACTTACTAACTTTAATGGTGCAATAACGATAGAAGGAGGGGGGGTTGACCAGCAACAGGCAGCAACTGACATGAAAACTCTTCAGGCCGTGATGCAGTCAGGCAGCCTTCCAGTTCCATTAAAGATAATATCAATAAGCTCTGTTTCGCCGACGGCAGGTAGCCAGTTCATAAACCAGATATACATTCTATTGCTAATAGCATTTTTGCTGGTAAGTATAGTCATATTCTTAAGGTATAGAGATTATAAGATTTCTTCATTGATACTTCTTACAAGCATTACAGAAATATTTATAGTAATAGGTGTAGCAGCAGCTATACACTGGACCTTGGATATACCAAGTATGGCCGGTATAATCGCTAGTATAGGAATATCCGTTGATGACCAGATAATAATAACAGATGAGATGAGAAGAGGATCTTCGCAGCTTGAATATGCAGTCACAAAGAAGAGGATAAGCAGAGCATTCTTTATAATATTCGTCTCATTCTTTTCATTTGCAGCAATAATGTTCCCGCTATTATTTTCAACTGCAAGCCTGTTTGCCGGATTTGCGCTTACCACAATACTCGCTTCTTTGATAGGTTTGCTGGTTACAAGGCCGGCATATGCAAAGATAATAGGAAAAATTGAAGGATAAAATGGAAGAATTTAGACTTGACCCGGTAGATTTTGCTTTTGATCTGATAAGCAATGAAAAAACCGGTTGTAGGGAATGCCTTCCGCCAGAAAGTTCAATAAAGTCTATAGAATTCAAAAAGGGATATATAAGAGTATACGAAATGAAGGACAGAATACAACCCTCCAGATACCAGCTTGACGGAAAGTTCTTCAAACGGTCAAATGCCCATGGGTATGAAGAACTGATCGTAGAGAATGACAAACATTCTTCAAGTTTTTCGGGCTATTCTGCCGATGACATCGAAAAACTGCTCCTTATTATAAGCGAAAGGCTTAATGAACTTAAGGCTTATGAAATAGGAAAAAATATCTCTGTAAGCAGGTATGTAAATGGACATGATTACTGGGATCTGGTAATTCTTCCAATACCCTTGCAAACCGCACAGAAATGCCATATATGTGAAAGCCTGAACTATATAGGAAACAGAGAAGTTTACAAAACAGAGAACATAAAAGCATATGTGCCGTTTTCTCCAAAAAAGAATGAACTGCTCAGAATAACAACTACAAAACACATGGCCATAGAGGAATTGGACAGCGTAATAGCTTTTGATATAGCCAATCTACTCATAAAAATCATGAAAAAACTTACTAAAGAGATAACATTTGACATAAAGCAATCCGGCGCAGACCACTTCGAAATAGAAGTGATTATGGGAGAAACTGATCCAATAGAAGCACTTGGTATAACCAGAATAAATTATTCCCCGGAAGAGAGTGCAAAAAATATAAATGAAAAAATGAATGATGGAAAATGATGCAACCATTAAAGTATTATTAGTAACGATAGTATTGCTCGCTGCATTTACTGCAATACTTTACGTTTATCCATTTAAACCAGCGGTAATAAATCAACAAAACATAACTAATAGCATAAAACTCCAGAATTTTCTTTCTACTTACAATATAAATTTAAGCAGACTATCAGACAAAGACCTGTACTATTTTTATGGAGGACTGACGAATAATTCGATTATATTCGGTTGCGACTATGAAATGGAACCTTTCTTTCCGTATTTACCTTTGAATTCTACCATACTCCAAAAGGAATACAACAGTATACTAAAAGACATTACACTTATTTCTATGTGCAGCGTGGAAAATTATACTAATTGCAGTGTCGCAGAAAAACAGCTTTACCAAGTTATAAATGAAAGCATGACTCCTGCACAGATAGAACAATTGTTTAATCTTTCTTATTCCCAGGCAGATAGCTATTATGCAGAGATAGTAAATTCAGGTCTTCAAAATTACTCAATTACTGATCCATTAAAATATGATTTAAAGCTTTTCAATGAAAGCACAAACATTAGTGATATGATAAATACCATATTAGATATGAAACAGATGACTGTAAATATAGTTCTCAATGGAAACGGCAATATGCTGGATTACGGAAATGAAACGGGGGTATACAGCCCTTTCGAATTTCAGGTTTATAGGTTAATAAATGCAAGTTCATGCAGTTATTCCAAAATATTCAATTTAGTTGTTGATCCAAATTACTTTTCATCAAACAGCTATAATTATCTGTATAGGAGCCTAGGAAATTACACGAACATATGTATAGTCAACAAAAGAAACAGCTGCAATTCCAGCGAAATGAAAAATTTAAACCTATCATTCTATGCTAACTAAAACAAGATACTACCTTTACTTAGCCATAATACTTGTATTGGTAATGCTGTCAATATTCTTTTTTTATCAGAACTACTCTCTAAATAGATTATACTCCTTCCACAAAGCTGATTTAAATATGTCCGGGCTCTGCTCACCAAACATGCCGTCATTTGTTATTTACTATGCAGATAACTGCAGAACCTGCGCTTCTACGGTTAATTCATTTCAAAACGTGACTTCTCTTTTTGGCCTCTGGTCAAACAACACTTTTTACAGTGGCTATTTCTGCGCATGGAAATTCAACATATCAGCTTATAATAATAATATAACTAATAACATACCTGATTCTGCTGTATTACTTTTCAACCAAATAGCTGTTAACAAAGTGCCTTTAATTGTATTCAACGGAAAATACTATAAAGTAGGAGGATTTACAGACAATGAAACTGCTTACAATGAGATATTAAATTATATATGCCTTTCCGTAAATGAATCCCTGCCCCAGTGTAGTTAAAAAATGGTAAGAAAAATAGATAAAGAATTGATGGAAGAGATCCTTGCTACACTGTCTAATGGAGGAAAAACAGGCTACGAAATATTTAAGGAAATAAAAAAAGGGGGAAGAAAAATTTCAAGCAGGTTAGTGTATCATTACCTTTACCTTGCATTAAAGGAGAGTAAGGTCACAGTAGAAACAAAGAATGAACTAGGAAATTTCAGCTGGGGAAACACTGTCAACAAGAAATATTACAGACTTAAATAATTCCTAGCTTTATTCCTGCCTTCACAAGAGAGATCATACCACCGGGTCTTCTTTCTTCTATCTCTGTTAAAAATTTAAGCACATATTCATCCTTTCCATTCCTGGTTATATGCTCTATGTCTTTTTTCTTTAACTTGAAAAAGCTTATTATCTCATGTTCTGACACGTTAAACAGTGGACTAAACCCATTCTTTTGCTCTATTTTTTTATCAGGAGGATTATGAAAAAGGAAAAACTCCATTACACAGACAGCAAAGTCCTCCAAAGTATACGAATAGAGCTTTTCTCCGCTACTGCTATCCATGTCCTTAAACATGAATTTTAAGAACTCCTTTCCACAGTTATTTTCATCTCCAAAAATAAAACTTGACTCTTTTATTTTATGCAAGTTCATGTTTGATCTTACTCTTTTTATCAGCATTCTCTCAAAATGTTTCTTGCAGAGTTCTTGTTTCAAATACGCAGAGTAAAAAACTGCCTTTCTACCACATATTGCACAGGTTTTATACGAATCCATAAATATTAATTAGTCTACCTTTTATTATTAATATGCTAGCCAAAATTATAGTGGTCATGAGCCCTAAAGGAGGTGTCGGAAAAACGACTACAGCCGTAAATATCGCTACTGCAATCTCAAACTTAAACAAAAAAACGCTACTTATAGACGCGAACCTTGAAACTCCACACGTTGCGATTTACTATGGCTTTGTAGGCTTTAAATATTCGCTAGAAGATGTATTAAATAAAAAAACCAAGATAGAAGAAGCAATATACACGGGAGATAATACAAATTTCCATCTTCTACCTTCAAGAGTCATAAAAAGTGATCGGGACAATTCGGTACACAAGCTTATAAACATAAATATATATTTAGAGCAGCTAAGAGACAAATACGATTTTATAATAATAGACTCAAAACCCTCTTATGACATAGATTTTATAAAACTTATAAAGGAAGCAAACAGCCTAATAATCTCAAATCCGGATATAACTTCAATAATAGAGGCAAAAAAACTAAAGGAAGAATTGGACGAAGCAGGAATAAAAATAATTGGGCTTGTTGTAAACAAGGTAAACAACCGGATAAAAGAACAGATGACTGAGAACGAAATAAAAGACATAACAAAGATAAACAACATCTGGAAGATTAGAGAAGACCACGGAGTTTACAATGCGTTAAGGCAAGGCATACCTATGGTTTTGTCATCTAAAAAAAGCATTGCAGCCAAAGACATTATAAACATATCTAGACAAATAATTAAGATATGACAGTTTATAGGGTTGTGAAGTGCCCAAAATGCGGCAAATACCGGAAAACCTCCTCAGTTAAAACAGTAAAATGTTTTTACTGCAGCAGTGCCTTTTCTGTAATGAACCACGTTGTAAGCAATGAAAACTATAAAAAAGAAATAAGCAAAAAGGAAGTCGGATTCGAAACGTTTAAACGTTAATTTTGTAGCCTCCAAAATCTTATCCCCTAAATGATACACTAATACACCCTTATTTATATCTTTCTTGGGTTGTAAATACCATTCTTTGGCTGCTTGTCTACATTGGGTGAGATCCTACTCTGATTTTTGTCCTATTTAAAAGGAATCTATATAAAGTTAAATATTATTATACTTTACTATTTAATAATAAATAATAGTTTTATAGTGCATTAAATACTTTTATTATACGGGCCAATTCTTAATATTATGCCTTGGTAGCTCAATGGCAGAGCATCTGCTTCGTAAGCAGGAGGTTGTGGGTTCGAAACCCACCCAAGGCTTTTGCCGCCCTTTTATCCTACAGGTCTATGGTTTTATATACTAATATGTAACTTTGATTTAACAATTTTTAAATGCTCTTTCCTCTGTTTATAAAAGTATACTTATATTTTAAAAATTCATAAAAAAGGATATGAAAGGTCAGCAATCTCTTGAAATGATCGCAATCTACAGCTTAGCGATAATAGTAATAGGATCAATATTTTATATAATATTTACTTTTTTTCCCAGCTTGACGGGGGGCACAACCCAGTCTAGCTATTCGGGATTTCCTGGCTTCAGAATAGTACAACAAGGGTATATTTCGTCAAAATCCCTCTTCTACATAGAATTCCAGAATCTATTAAATGAAAATGTGAATATAGACGGCATATCCATAGTAATATCTGGTACTAACTATACAAATTTTGTGTGTTCAAAAACGTATATTCCTGCTTTGGAGTACAGCGAATGCAATTTAACCGCTGTGTCGCTTGGAAGTTCGTTCACCGGAAACGGCTTTATATATTATACACCTAAGAATATTTCCTCTTCTCCTGTGATAGCATCTAGTGGGAGCATAATCAATTGAAGATAGAGTTAGATATTTATACTTACAGATTTTAATTTATCCCTTATGGGATCATATAAATACATACATGCAAATGAAATGGCATTGTACAAGAACGATGAAAGAAAAAAGGAAATCTTGCAGGAGGTAAGAAATCAACCTATACTGCAAAGAATAGAAAGGCCGACAAAACTTGCAAAGGCCAAGACGATAGGGTATAAGGCAAAACAAGGATACATAATCGTAAGAGTCAGAGTAAGCAAAGGAGATTTTAGGAGACCAAGAGCAAACCATGCAAGAAGACCGAGTAAAAGCGGATTATACTATAAACTATCGATAAGCAAGGAGGGCATAGCAAGGAACAGAGCTTTAAAAGTGTACAAAAACATGAAGGTCATCGGATCTTATTTCATAATAGAAGACGGAAAGAACAAGTGGTTTGAAGTAATAATGGTAGACAATAAAAAAGGTAAATAAAATATTTGTTAAAACTACTTTATCTTTTGTAGAACATTGTGGATTTTTTTCTATGTTAATCTTTTGTGACATCCCCCCTGAATGAATTCATGGGCTTCCGGTTCCTGCTTCACAGACACGACTTGCATGCAGTTTCCTGCAGTGTATAGGTCGGATTCTCGACGGGCTTGACTTCCCCTCCGTCCGAGGGTAACTTCTTTTTGAGAAATATTTGATTGATATTTCGACTAACCTTTTTAAGATTTTACGTTTAGTCAACAACCTTTTATCTTAAGCATCGGTCTATTCTTTTTCAGGATAGACTTCATTATTGATGCTGTTGATACGCCTTCCCTCCCTTTATAGTTTTCCGTTCTTTCAGTTCGCTTTCATCCCACCTCTAAAGAGCATGGGTTTTCCCGCTCACCTTTGATAAAAATGATTTAAATTAATACTGGCTAAGAATCAAATGGATGTTGAACAATTTCTTTTCTTTGAAGTGCTTGTCGGAATAATCATAGCTCTTACAATGTTTTTCCTTTTCTACAATAATTATTCATCAATTTTTCCTATAGGCTGTGATTCTTCAACCGCTCTGCTGCAAAACCAGTTTACCAGCGCAGAATATGGGTATGCAAACAGAATGGAGGGCACTTCATTATTCAGATGTTATGATGAGAATGCATGTTATAATGCGGCTACCGCACAGCAGACCTGCATAAGACATTGGTGTTACTATCAACTTTGGACAAACGGCCAGGGAAGCGAATCAGCAGTACAGAACTGCATAACAAGTCCTCCTGCTAACATAACCAATTCGTGTAGTACCATTTCTCCCACAAATACTGCTGATCTGTTCAGCTGCTCTGAAAGCACTATAGTTGCAAACAACGCTACAGATATACAAAATTGCGCAATAAACGTTACGGCGTGTATATCAGGAGATGGACCTTATTGTCCAGCATGTATAGGCCAATGATATGAATAAAAAAGGAAGTGTAGAATGGCGTCTTATCTGGATAATACTAGTTATAGTAACCGCCCTTGCAGTCATAGGATTAATAGTAATTCTCTTTTACGC
>JAMDDW010000049.1 GCA_023488405.1 Candidatus Parvarchaeota archaeon
GTTCTGTTTATTTAAACAGAACATACTAATTAACAAGTATACTGAAAAATACAAATCGCTTTATCCCGGATTCAGGATAAGATAACCATATATGAAGGTTTTATTCCCTAAAAGAGAACCCAAGTGTATTGAAACCTATGAAGGTATAAATGAAGGTTCTAATCTGTATAAATTGCTGCTTGATACAGGACCAATAATAACAGAAGCATTACTCAACTTTTATGCAAAAAGAGGAGATAAAAGCTTATACAAAAATGTAATAAACAAGAAAAATCTCCCCTATTTTTCCAGCTATGTAAACCATTTCAATTCTCTTGAAAAGAAATTGATCGTTACTGTAAGCGACAGCTATAGAGAACTTCAGGAAATGAAGGGCTATGAGCTGGAAGCAGTATACAGTGTATTGGATTCCAGTAATGATATCTGCGCAAGCAATGTGTGGGGAGAAAAGTATGCTAGTATCATAAAAACAAGGAACAAAATATTGAAAGATGAAGTAGATCTTTCAAGTAGATTGCCAAAGCTTGATTACACTCATTCTGTAAATATAAATTATGCGCATCTTTTTTCGTATGATTTCAAAAAGGACATGGATCCCAGGAAGGCAAAGGCCTTGCTTTACAAGAAGACTTTAAAAATTGGACAGGACCCAAAGGTGTACACTGATTTTAATCTTTTCTCTTTAAAGGACAAAGCAAGCATTGCAATAGCATTTTACGGCAGGGCCATAGAGTTTACTGACTTCATGGATATGTTCAATTCGATTAATTATTCCGTTAATAAAGGAGAGGGCAGTAACGTAAAACCTATATTATAAAGAAAATAAAGAAAAAGTATTAATAACATTGTTTATCTAATAGAACGCTATGCAAAACAAAAAGACAGATATAGAGCAGGGAATTAACAGCAAATATAGGCATGCTTTAGAGGAGCTTTGTAATATTTCTACTGAGGAAATATCAAAGAAGGTATTCGGCATACAATATTCTAAGATTTTAGATGAGCTTTCGTATATTATTGAAAACGGTTATAAAAGCGTATTGGATTATTCTTATATTTTAAACACTGAAGAAATGAAGGACGTTACCAAAGATTATATGCGCTCTATTTTCGAAAAAGGCCTTAAAAAAGTCGAATACAGCAATTTTAATATAGATTTCAACGATAAAAGACAAGTTAAAACCGGAATATACGGTTATACCGTAGCTCATGTGTACAAAATTCTTTTTAAGCAGAACAATGGTAAAAAATCAAGAGAATGAACGATTGGAAGAGCTGCTCTTTGATTGCAGTTTAACGTTGTTTGGAAAGCCGAATTTGGATGTTTTTTCAAGGGCTAACGATCTCAAAAGTCATTTAGAGACAGATTCATTGGTTTACTCTTCAAGCTATGAGGTTTTTAATCCAGAAACTGTTGCGATTGACCTTCATTTTTACACCATATCAAACAAATACGAATTAAAAAACAAGCTTATCAACCTTTCAAATCAGTATTCTTTTGGCTTATCTTATAAGATACACGAACTTAAGCAGTAAAACACAAAGAGATTACTGCTTTTTGTAAACATCCTGGAATTTTACAAATCTTTCATTCAGTTTTTTCCAGTCCAAATTATTGAAGAATGGCTCTAGGTATTTTGCTTTGTCTGGCCCATAATCAACATAAAATGCGTGTTCATAAACATCTAAAGCTATTATGGGTATTGAACCCCACACTGCTCCGTCGTTATGTACGTCTGCTAAAAATGTTCTAAGTTTATTGTCAGTAGGGTCTATTGCAAGTATAGCCCACCCTCTGGCTGCCTTCGCAGTCGCCATCATATCGAGCTTAAAATTTTCAAAGCTTCCGAAGTCCTCATTTATCTTTTTTATAAGTGGCATATCCTCCGAATACTTGCCGTCTCCTCCGAACATTTCGAAATAAAGTTCATGAAGCAGCTGTCCGCTTGCATTGAATGTTTCTTCTTTCTTTAACGATCTAAACTCGCTGTAATTTGCATTTGCGGCGGCTTTATCAACTGTTTTAAGCTTGTTGTGTACTTCATTTCTTTTCTTTACATAGCCTGCGTAGTGCACATCATGGTGGAAACTTATTTGTTTCTCAGAAAACCCTTCTAAAGATTTATAATTTAGTTTTTGTACTTCATACTGATCATCGTAGTTTGCCATAAAATCACCGATAATTATAACACAGTTATAGTATATAAAATTTTTTATGTTGTAATAGAAAAGTATTTAAATATAAAATCTATCTTTAATAGATATCGCAAAACGATATTAAGAGGTGAAAAATATGAAAAATAAAGAAGATGACTTTAATGAAATAAACTTCGGATTCAATATAGACCCGAATATGGTACATAAACTTGCACACTCAATGCATGGGATAACTCGTGGATTTGGAATAAAGTACTGGATACTTATGTTAGTCTCAAAGGAAAAAATGACTGGTGCACAGATGATAGACAAGATATACGAAATGAGCTTCGGTTTCTGGAGGCCTTCTCCGGGAAGTATATACTCTATATTAAAATATCTGTCAGAAAGCGGTTTTGTGAAAGTAGAACAGAATGACAACAAAAAATACTACTCGATTACTGATAAAGGGAAGGAGTATCTAGACAGTTCCTGGTTCCCATGGAGATCTGCTTCTTCATTTATGAACAAGGACGAGGGAACGAGCATAGATGAGACCATAGAGACTTTAGATAATCTATCTGAGTTTATATCAGAAAAGGAAAAGCTTCTCAGCAAGGAAAACAAGAAAACATTAAAAAAGATAGATGATAGGCTGCATAGTTTGCTGAAGTAAACTAAAATGGAATACTCCATAGTTGCGGATAAATTGACAAAGAAATTCGGGGATTTTACCGCAGATAATGCAATAAGCTTGAAGGTAAAAGATGGTGAAATATTCGGTATTTTAGGCCCAAATGGAGCAGGAAAAACCACTTTGATAAGCATGCTTACCACTTTGATAAAGCCGACAAGCGGACATGCATATGTACTTGGACATGACGTAATGAAAGACGCATTGGAAGTTAGGAAGTCTATAGGAGTCATAACAGAAAAAGTAACTATGTATCCGCCGCTTACTGCAGAGGAGAACTTAATGTTTTTTGGAAGATTATACGGAATAAACAAGAAGGATCTTGAACAGAGGATAAACAAGGGTTTAGAAGAGTTCCAGCTGTCTAAATTCAGAAAAAGACCCGTAGGCACCTTTTCTTTGGGTATGAAAAGGAGATTGGATTTAGTTAGAGTGCTGTTAAATGAACCCAAGGTATTCTTTTTGGATGAACCTACGGTTGGTTTAGATCCAATAACAGTTTCGTTCATAAAGAAAAAAATAAGGGACATAAACAAGAAAGGAAGCACAATAATACTTACAACACATATAATGCAGGATGCTGACGAGCTTTCCGACAGGGTTGCATTGATAGATCACGGAAATTTAATGGTCTGTGATACTCCTAGAAATTTAAAGAAAAAATTGGGCAAAAATGCAACCTTAGAGAATGTTTTCATACACTACGCAGGTGCTGAATTGAGAGATGAGACTGAAAAGATGAGCCTAGCTCCAAGGAGAGGCATGTGATGGTATTCAAAGCCTTAAATGATGCATTTATTGTAGCTAAAAGAGATCTGATAGAGCTTTACAGGACACCTTTTAGACTTATAATGATGTTTGTCTTTCCAGTACTTATAATAATGTTGTTTGGTTTTATGTTTCCTTCGACATCTAGCTTTAATGGCGTTCACATAGGCATAGTAAACAACGACAGCGGGTTTACTTTGAATGGACAGACAATTTACTTAAGTAATTCCTTCATATCCCTTGTAAAATACAATTCCAGCATTACCTTTAGCAATTATTCTTCGTTGGCTTCTGCAGAATCCGCTTTAAGGGCCGGAACTATTGATTCAATATTGTACTTCCCAAAGAATTTCACAAGCGTAAGTCTCTCTGATCAGCCTACTCAATTAAAGCTGGTAACAAACCCAACTTCTCCTACGCTAGAGGAATACATAAATGCTAAGGTATCAGTAGCGTCAACCGTTCTTTCTGCAGAAATCATCAATGGTACAGTTTCTAAATTGAATTCAGAGCTTGTTGCTCTACCAAAGATAAACCCACAGTTTGTAATTTCCCCAGTAGTTGTAAGCTCTGTTCCAATACTTTCCGGGAATTACTTTGATTTTATCGGCCCTGGCTTAATAATGCTGCTAAGCATGATGGCAGGTTTAACTGCTTTAGGTTCAGCATTAAGCAGGGAAAAGGAAGATGGAACTATAACGGCTGTAATGCTTTCTCCGATAAGAACCGGTTCCTTCCTTACTGGAAAGATGCTTTCACAGTTGGTAAGAAGCCTAATACAGTCTGCTGTGGTTGTTATTCTTGTAATTCTTCTTTTCCATATGAGTTTTAATGGTAATATCCTACTTACTGCAGCCATATTGATTCTAGGGATATTCGGTTTTCTAGGTTTAGGGCTTTTAGTAACCGCATTGACAAAAGACCAGGAAACCTCTCAGCTTTTGCTAAATCTAGTTTTCTTTCCAATGCTGTTTTTGAGCGGAGTTCTTTATCCACTGCAGGAATTACCAGCAGTTGTAGCAGACATAGCGAGGTTCCTGCCGTTGACTTATGGAGTTCAGGCTTTCAGGCAGGTAGTTGTCTTCAATGCTTCGATTGGTTCAGTTTGGTCATCAATGCTTATACTGTTTTTATTTGGCGCGGTCTCACTTGCAATTGCGGTTCCAGTCTTTCTTATAAAGAAGAGCAGTGGTAATTAGGATAATTATAAAAGTATGGGTTGAGGTATTAAAATAGATGGACAATGACTTAAAGGAGCTTATAAAAAGCAAGGAGCTTTTCCTTTTGGACGGAGACGGAACCTTATACCTTTGGGATAAACCATTTTTATCTTCTTCTGCTTTTTTGAGAAAGTTAATTCAGCTTAAAAAGAAATTCATAATTCTAAGCAACAATGATTCAGAGAGCAAGAAGAAAAGGTTAATGTTTCTGGATAAGATGTTCAAAATCAAACTAAAGGAGGAGCAGCTTCTCCTTCCAAACGATTTAGTAGAAGATTTTTTAATTAAAAAGAATATCAAAAGGTTTGATGGCGTAATCTCAAATGATTTCTTAAGGGAACTTGTGTCAAAGGGATTTGTATTTGATAAAGAAAAACCCGAAATAGTAATAGTTGGATTTGATGTAAATTTAAACTATGAAAAATTGATGAGGAATATAGATCACATAAATAAGGGAGTCAAGTTTCTACTTACGCATAATGACCCTTTGTGTCCTTACAAGGGAGGAAAGGAGATACCCGACGCTGGCTTGATAATAAACCTTATAACACGGGCCGTGAAAAGGGAACCAGATTACATGTTTGGGAAGCCATTTAAGTCTACCGTAGATTACATTACCCAAAAATATAAAATTAAAAGAGATAAAATGCTGATAGTGGGAGATAGAATAAATACAGACATAAAAATGGCCAATGAAAGTGGGATAGACTCCATTTGGATAATTAATGATCAGGCTGCAAAAAAAGAAGGGCAGTACAGACCAAATGAAAAAGTGCATTCAATTGATGCTCTTTACAATCAAATAAAGAATCTGTGAATTTTTTATTTCTTTTTATTTAAATTGTTTCTTTGCTAGGCACCATTCTTATTTATGCACATAATGCAGTTTATTAATCTCCAAACCCTGTTATTACTATGATAAACGCTGAAATAAAAGAATATTCTCCAGGAAAGTGCAATATAGGGCCCAAGGAAATCCGGAAAAGGTACCTGGCAGGGTTTTTAGGATTCATTGTTGCTGCAATACTTTTTGTCTTTCTTTCATTTTTTAGGGTAGGTTACTTACTCTTTATAATATTGATATTCCCCCTGTTTTTGGGGTTTATAGGTTTTTATCAGGGATACAAAAAGTTTTGTGTTGCAAATGCCATCGCAGGCATTTATGTATTTTCTGATACTAAAAAAGGCTCAATAAAGGACAAGAAATCACACAGAATTGACTTAAAGAAAGCGCTCACCTTAATAACATACTCATTTATATCTGCCGCAATGCTTACAATGGTTATAACCTTAATTGTGTATTACCTGGTGATTTGATGTTATATATTAAAACAACGGAAGAAATAATTTTTGGGTTACTTAGCATACTTGGGGTTTTTGCAGTTTACTACAGTCTAATAATATCGAGAGCGTTGATAAAACATAAAAAAGACAGAGCACCTCTGCTAAGCTATCTTCTAAACCCGGAGAGGATAAGAACTCCCTATTTTGTATTTGCTGGTTTATTTGCATTCCTTACTGGTTTAATGGCTTTTTTGGACTTCATTGATGGCGGGTTTAATCCAACAACAGCTTTGCAGTATTCTACATTCTTTTTTGGGTTTATTTTTGCAATAGTTACTGCGGTATTTATTATACTGGACATGCATTTTTGGTACACGAGGTTTAAAAGATTCATATGATAGAGAATGGAATTCTTGGCATAGTCGGAATTTTAACTGGTACAGTGATACTGATATCAACTTTAGGTTTTATTTATTTTATGCGTTCTGCATATAGGTATGGTTCCAGAGATGAAGCGAACAAATTTTTTGGTAGTTATATGTTCAATAACCCCAAAAGATACATAATAGCATTTTTGTTTTTAGTGTTAGCGGGCATGTCCTTGTCAATAGGGTTCATATTTGCATTTATAGCTAGCTTTTTTATGAGTCCATTGGTCATATGGGAACTTCTTAGCTCCGTTTCCCTTATTGCGCTTGCGGGTTTTTTCGTAACATTTACAAGCATAGATCATCCAAAATCTTTTCTAAACTATATAGCATTTCTAAAGGCAAAAAATAAAAAGAAGTAGTTTTTTGTTTTTAATTACAGTTAGATAGCGTTAAATTCTTTAAAGTAGTAGAATTTAAATGGAACTGCCATTAGTTTATGGACACAGGGGAGCAGCAATAGAAGCTCCTGAGAATACATTGCCTTCGTTTAAAATTGCTAAAAAACTGGGAGTTTACGGTGTAGAGATGGATCTGCACACAAGCAAAGACGGAGAATTAATCGTAATGCATGACGAAACTTTAGATAGAACAACCAATGGTAAAGGCTTGATTCATTCGCACACTCTTGAAGAGATTAAAAAGCTTGATGCAGGCTTCAAGTTCGGTAAGAAATGGAAAGGAACAAGAGTTTCTACATTAAGGGAAGTTTTTGAAGGATTGGGAAGAATAAACTATTATCTGGAAATAAAACAAAGTTCAAAGGTTTATCCGGGGATAGAAGAAAAGATGTTGGATTTAATAGACGAGTTTAATCTGAAGAAAAACGTTCAAATAATATCGTTTGACTTCGATTCTTTGGAAATCGTAAGAAAATTGGACAAAACAATTAGAACCGGTTTACTTTACACAGGTAAATCCTCTTGGTTTATAGATATAGCTAAAAATCTTAAAATAAATTTTTTGCAGCCGGCATTTAACTTAATTTATCAAGATGACATAGAAATTGCAAGGAAAAATGGCTTTGAAGTTGCTGCTTGGACAGTAGATACCGTTGAGGACATAAAAAGGGCAATAGATTTAAAAGTAGACAGCATAACTTCAAACGATCCAAGACTTGTACTGCGTACACTTAAAAAGTATGCAAAATGATAAATATGTCGCAGCAGTAGATCAAGGAACGACTGGCACGAAATGTTTAATATTTGACATAAACGGAAAGGTTATCAGCAAAGCATATAAAAGACACAGGCAAATCCTGCCAAAGGAAGGCTGGGTAGAGCATGATCCTTTGGAAATACTAAGCAATGTCAAATTTGTTTTAAGCTCTGCCATTAATTCAGCAAAGCTAGAAGCTAAAGATATCACTGCAGTAGGAATAAGCAATCAAAGGGAAACTACAGTACTGTGGGATAAGAAAACTGGAATGCCGTTAAGCAATGCAATAGTGTGGCAGGATTTGCGTACTCAAGACATAATAAAAAAGATTAAGGATAATCGCAATGAAAAAGAAATAGAGCAAAAAACTGGTCTAAAAATGAGCGCTTATTTCTCTGCTTCCAAGATAAAGTGGTTAATTGATAACTCTGATAAAATAAAGAGACTATTAGCAGAAAAGCGCGTATTAGCAGGCAATATCGACAGCTGGCTTATATGGAAATTAACTAGTGAAAAAAGGCATTTAACAGACTATACAAATGCATCAAGAACGTTGTTGATGAATTTAAGAACAAAGGAATGGGATTCGGATATGCTGGAAATTTTCAGGATACCTGAAGACATACTGCCAGAAATAAAACCTTCCATAAATAACGAAGGATTTGGAACCATTAATTATAGTAATTTTAAGGGCGTTAGAATAACAGGGGTGCTAGGAGACCAGCAGGCAGCTCTGCTTGGGGAAAGAGCGATTTCCGATTCTGATATAAAGGTTACGTATGGAACAGGCAGCTTCATACTTCAAAACACTGGCAGAAAAATAAAGAGGCAAAAAGGACTTTTGACAACCTGCGCTTACGGTGCCAGCAAAAATGACTGCAATTACGCATTGGAAGGCTCAGTACCAATATCAGGAGAAATATTTGATTGGCTGGAAGAATTAGGTGTAATGAAATCCTTCTCAGAGATTAAAGATGCAATAGCTTCTGGTCTGGATATAAATCTTTTCTTAGTGCCTGCATTCAGCGGGTTGTTCTCCCCGTACTGGGATGAATCTGCAAGAGGCATAATCATAGGGCTGACAAGGAAATCCAACAGGCTTGATTTCATAAAAGCCGCAGCATACTCAATATGCCTGCAGGTTGTTGATATAATAAAAAGAATGGAAAACTTAAATGATAAAATAAATGTCGATGGCGGGGTTGCAAGCAATGATTACATAATGCAGTTGCAGGCGAATCTGCTTGAAAAACGGATATATAGGTCGGATTTAGTGGAAGAAAGCGCATTTGGCGCAGCGCTATCGGCAGGAATATCCTCTGGCATATGGAACTTCAACAGCATAAAAAATTTAAATAGGTCTGGCAGGTATTTTTATCCAAAAGTGGACAGTAAAATCTATAATTTGATATATAGTAAATGGGTTGATGCAGTGAAAAGATCAAGGAATTGGAACAAAAGCTTTAAATATAACAAAAATTAGATTTTAATATGCAAAGTAACGCTGAAAACGTTCATGTACCGAGACGTTCTGTAATAACTACTCTTTCAGCGATGGGTTATTTTCTTGACGGTTATGATCTTAGCGTAATATCAGTTTTCACATTGGTCTTAGTAACCTATAAAATCTTTCAGTATTCTGCACTTACAGAGTCACTAGTTTCAGGCGCAGCTTTGCTTGGAGCGTTTGTAGGGGCAGTTCTCTTTGGTCATTACGCAGATAGAATCGGTAGGAGATATCTTTATATTTTAGACCTTATCTTCTTTGCGGTTTTTGCAATATTATCAGCATTATCAACAAATATAACAGAAATGATAATCTTCAGGTTTTTCGTTGGCTGGGGAGTAGGAGCAGACTATGCATTAAGCCCAGTTTACACTACAGAGATGTACCCTAACAAGAAAAGAGGAGCAGGTTACGGTTGGGTATGGACATTCTGGAGCATAGGAGCAGCCGTTTCATTCATTTTAGGCTACGTATTCTTCTTACATGATCCATTAACAAGCTGGAGATGGGTTTTAGGTTTAGGTTCAATACCTGCTATCATAACTGTAATACTTAGGACAAGAATGCCTGAATCAGCAAGATGGAAGTTAATAGATGAAGGAAAGGCAAATGATAAGAACGTAAAGACTGTAGCTCAAAAGATTGGAATGACACCGCAGGATATTAAAGCCATACTGTCTGAAAGACAGAAAGAAGCAAACATTGCGGCAGGTTCATTTGCAGCACTATTCAAAGGGGAATACGGTAAAAGAACTGCAGTTGTCTGGACTCAGTGGATAATATACGATTTAGCTGGCTATGGGATAGGTTTGTATTCACCATTAATACTGAAAGGGCTGGGGGTAGCCGGTTCAACATCTCTTTTGTATTCATTTATATTTTACATGCCGATAGGCTTCTTGGGAGCGTTCGGTGCAGTGATGCTTAATGACAAGATCGGAAGAAGGCCATTGCAGGCATTGGGCTTTGCAGGAATGGCCGTAGCCATGCTTTTATTCTTCATAGCTGCGACAGCAGCGGCTTCAATTGCCATAACTATAGGTATAATAGCATTCATATTCGATTACGGACTTGGTAATTTAGGACCAGGAAATACAATGGGTTTGTATGCAATAGAGCTTTTGCCTACAAAATTAAGGTCTTCATCAATGGGTAGCGCTACCGGAATAACTAGAATTGCATCATTCGCATCGGCTTTTCTGTTTCCTTACTTGACGCTTACAATAGGTAAATCAGGGTTCTTCTTTATACTACTAGCATTGATGTTATTTGTATTCTTCTTCACAGTATTCTTCACACCAGAGACAAAGGGCTTGACATTGGAAGAGATAGCAATAGCCTCCTACAAGCACGTGCATGGGGTTCCAAAATTAGTTATGCCTAACAAGGGCAAGTCTAAAAAGTGATTTTTTATTTGATTTTAAAATTGAAAAGGCAGTGTTTTAATTTTTAAAGCTTAATGACTCCTTTATATTATTAGATTTAGCCTTATCCATTCAAGTATTTTTTTCTTGTAAATTTTTTCTCTTTCCTTGTCTACTTCATTAGCTATTTTCTTTTCTGCTCCTTTTGTAAGATTTACCAGTTTTTCGTTACTGGAGCTTTTGTTCATTACTTCTATTATCGCACCGGCTATGTCCGTATACTCATCCATCTTATCTTTCCAATAATCCGGTAATTTATACGTAAGAATGGAATGCAGCATGTAAGAAAGCGTGGGTATGTGCATTTTGCCTACCTCTACGGATTTTTTCCATTTTGTGAATATTGAGTTAGGGGGAGGAAGGAGAAGCAGAAATTCAAAGTAACTTTGCAATGTATCAACCATCTTGCTGTCAAGCACCTCATACTGAAATCCATTATTTGTCATTATAAGCATCCTTGGCTTCCTTTCCTCTAAATCTTTTATGTTTTTGGTTATATGTGTAAATGTGTCCTTTAACTTGTCATAATGATTATTTTCAGGATAAAAAAGCCGCTTTCTGTCTAGATAAAGAATCTTTATTCCCTGTGCGATATTTGCTCTTAAAAGAATGTCATCATCCACTTTTGGTTTTTCTTTTCTTTTAAATATCATTATTATAATACAAAAAGCGGATTTATTAATCCTTCTGTTCAAACATTACTTGTTAGTCTACTGTTAGAATATAAAATGCTTAATCTTCCTTAAAATAATTGCGTTTGAATCTATTTTTTTTGAATCCAGAATAATGCCTATCATTATTAGTTCTGAATTCCTTCCTATATGGTTTGTTTCTGCTGAAATCTCTATTTGGGTTAAAATTACTTCTTCGTAATGCGCTTTCAACCTCGTGCCTAGAATCTCCTTTGTAAAGTTCATTTATCTTTTCTCTATAGGTAGAAAGATTAAATTCTATGTAAGAAAGTTTTATCTTAGCGTAGTTTTCTATCTCATAAACTAAGTATTTTTCTGAAGGAGTGAATATTGTAAATGCCCTTCCACTTTTTCCCATCCTTGCGCTTCTACCTACTCTGTGAACATATGCTTTTGGATCGGTCTCGGCGTCAAAATTTATTATGTCGGAAACATTATCTATGTCTAGCCCTCTTGCAGCCACATTTGTCGCTATTAGCATGTTTGTATTCTCTTTAAACATATTCAGAGAATGTTCCCTTCTGTTTTGGCTTAAACCCCCATGCATCAAAACCGCCTTTATGTCCATGCTCTGCATCATAGAATGGATCCTTTCCGCATTTCGCTGAGTCTTACAGAATATTATCGCTTTTTCCGGTTTTTTCTCATCTAGATATGCAAGCAATGTTGCAAATTTGTCGCTGCCATTTGCAATGGAATAGAAATGCTGTATTGTGCTTACTGTTACTTCTCCCGCGTCTATATTGACATTTATTGGATTGTTAGTGTAGTTTAGGGTTATGTGTTTTATCTCCTCGGGGATAGTGGCAGAAAAGAACATGGTCTGTCTTTTCTTGGGTAATTTTGATAGTATGTATTTAATGTCGTCTATGAATCCCATATCAAGCATGATGTCTACCTCATCCAAAACAAGGAATCTTATTGAGTTGGTAATCAGCTCGCCCCTTTTCATTAGGTCTATTATTCTACCAGGAGTTCCTATTATTATGTTTGCTCCGTTTCTTATCTCCCTTATCTGGTAATTTATCGAAGCCCCGCCATAAATTGTAACTGCCTTTAGCTGAAGGTGCTTTCCAATATCCCTTACAACATCTGTTACTTGAAGTGCAAGCTCTCTAGTGGGCGTTATTATCATCGCAGCCTCTTTTTCGCTCTTTTCAAGGCTATTTAATATGGGTATAACAAAAGCAGCGGTTTTTCCACTCCCAGTTTTGGATTTTACAACTACATCTTTGCCTTCCAGTTCCAGAGGAATGGCCTGTTTTTGCACTTCAGTGGGTTCTTCAAACTTCATTTCATGCAATGCAGTTAATATCTCTTTTTTTAAATTCATCGAATCAAACATATCTATTTACAGTTTTATATTGATCTTTTGGTATAAATACACTATGTCTGGGAAAAATAGTGAAG
>JAMDDW010000007.1:0-3594 GCA_023488405.1 Candidatus Parvarchaeota archaeon
CTTTGGGTTAAGCTGCTTTACTGCGTTTACCCAGTACAAGATAGTCAACACCTTTTTAGCTCCATTTACAGGAGTAACATCTTTCTTCGGCTTTTCAAACGTAGTTGTAAGCCCAACCCAATCTGCACAGGTGCAAAAGGACTGCTTGCAGACTACAAACGTGAATGAAAAGGCAGCTGCAGACTTTGCATCCTCATTTTATACTGAAGCTTCATCTTGCTTCAGTTTATTTTCGGGGGGAAATGCGGGAATAGGCTCGCAGATTCTTTCTGCTAAAAATATAAATCAGATATTTAACTGCTACAAAGGCGCTTTGATAAGCCAAAGCAATAACGTAAATTATTCTGCCATAATAAGTTATATCGACAGCAATTACAACGGAAGCTACCCTCTGCAGATGGTATTCATAACAAATGGAAGCAATGGAAATGCAGCATATATAAAGCCATCTGACAGGCTTTCAAATTCCAGTTACACAGTTACTTACTTTGGCTACCCTTCTGGTGGGATTAAAAACTGTGAAGTAAGCTTCAAAGACCAATGCGAGTACACTGCTCAATACCAGCAGCCAGTAATAAATGACTTGTCCATATGTACATATTCAAATGAGACTACAAACCTAAGCAGGGAAACCGTAAGCTCTCTCAGCAACGGCAACCCCTCCTTAAATCTTGTAAATGAAAATAGCGGCTGCGATTATTATGTACCTTTATGTGGAAAACTCAGCAACTATATGGTATACAGTCAAAGTAGAGTATTTGTATGTATACCTGGCCAGTAATGCTTTTTACCTCAAATATAAACTTGGATATTAATTTATTGCATAAAAACACTACTTAATTAATGGCAGAGACACCTGGAGAGAGCTTCATATTCATAGTTTTGGCAGTAATATTCATAATAGTGATAGTAGCTATTGCAGGTTATCTTCTTTTAGTTGGAGTCAACCTATCAAACAGCAGTATCTGCTATGTAAGCTCTGAATTCACTAATTTTTATTACAATGGCCTGTGTGTATCAAATTTCTTCTGTTTAAGCAGTACGCTTAAAGCTATTGGAATAGCGCCGCCTCTCTTCGGCTGCACAACTTCAACCTCTGGATATGGCCCTGGTTCCAAGCCTTCGCAGGTATTTTCAACCGTAGCAACTGATCTGACAAGCTGCTGGAACCAGTATGGCGCAAATCAAGGACTCACCGTACTAACTAATTCGCCTGCAACCTGCTCAGTTATTGATGTCAATACCAACCAGAATATGACTATAAACAACCTTACCAATTACCTTGAAACAAATGCTTATACAACGGAGGTAAGCTGTCTTAACCATACGGCCGTTCAATCCTGCTCTGATCCGTTGACAAGCTCCAATTTAAACGGATACTCATGCGATTTAAATGACCCTAGTCTGTGCGAGGCCCAATCATTAAATTATTTCAATTGCAGAAGCCAATCTGGCTATACACCTTTTACACAAGGTTATACAACAAAGTATATACCTTTGGATGGATCAAAGCCGCCGACGGCTGCAATGAACCTTTCCAGCTATCTTTGCGAGGCATCACAGGGCTGCTCTTTCAACACTACTAAGGGAACTTGCACAACTCCAAGTGGGTCTACTTCTTCATGCACCGATCTGTACACCAACTTCTGTAATGGAAACAACTGCACTGTTGGTTATGATTCGATAACTGATTCGTATGAAGCCCCTTCCTCTTGCGTATTGACGGAACCTGTAAAAAGCACGTCAATAATTAATGAATCTTATGCAGATTATCTAAAGCCGGGCGATAATGTAATATTCAGCTATAAAAACGTGAGCAACCCCAGCCAAAGCGGATTTGTTCTACCAAACAGCAGCAAGTCGATAAACAAGGCGCAAATATATATAGTTTACCTCAATTCGCTGGTTGGAACAAGACTGCCGCCAAACTCAATAAGCCTGCCAAGTGAATGCGAGCCCGCTACTTTCCTTAACAATTATCCTACTGCAGGGATAGAATATGAATGTTCAAGGGCAATTGCATCTGGAATAGGAGCAAGGATTCTTGCGCCTTCAAACCCCGGATTAGTAGCTGGAGCTGTACTTGCGGGATTTGGAGCATCGGAATGCTTTAACAACACAATATGCAAAGACGATATTGCACCAAATGCATTAGTATACACAGGAAAGCTTGCTTATTCATCTTTATATGCTACAGGCTTAGAACAATGTGCACAGTCTTTATTCTACTTCTTTACTTCTCTGCCTCAGGAAATAGGCATATCGAAGCCAAACTTTTTAGGGAGGAATTTAATTTATATATGCGCAGTAACAAAGTGAAAGGTACAAGTGCAGTAGAGTATTTCATAGTTGTTATACTGCTTATTTCATTTTTAGTGATAGGTGTCGTGATTGCTAGTTCTGTCTTCCATTTTGCTATTTTCCCATCGGGAGTAATAACAAGCGGGAGCGGCTCCCCAGTACCATGCTCCGCAAATGTGACAAACATAAGCACGCCTTCCAAACAGAACACATTTAAAATAACAGTATCTGATGGCAGCCCTGGACTAATTTACAGGGTATTCGCAAGCAATACTGCTAAAAGTTCATCGTTATCGGTCATAGGCAACTACACCGCGGGCATAGATTCCTTTTCAACTGATTTAACCATCGTAAATCCAAACATAAACACAGTCATTATAGGAAACACGTCAGGGAGCAATGTTTCCATAGATGGGGTAAGGTACTCAGCAGGCGGAACTTGTGAAACTGAAATCTTCGGCAGTTAGATAAAGGGGTGCAATGTTCCATCCTGCTTTATAGTGTCCGGATTTTCCTTTATGTTTTTTATTATCTTTTTCATGCTCTTTTCCCTTCTTTTGGAAATCCAATAATAACCCTCGTCATTTGTTCCTATTGTGATAAGTATGAATATCCTTCCCGCAGAGAACCTGCCTACTCTTCCCCTACGTTGAATGTTTCTTATTGCACTTGGTATTGTTTCATAAAACACCGCAAGGTCAACGCCTTTTATCGACATCCCCTCTTCGCTAACGCTTGTTGACACCAGCACATTGTATACTCCAGATTCAAAATCCTGTATTATGTTCACCTGCTCTTTCTGTGACAGCCCTCCTTTTCCCTGGCCAATAAATTTTATCGGCCTTACTCCGGGTATCATTGATATGCTGTTGTATATAACATCTACAGTGTCCCTGTACTGCGCGAACACTATGGCTTTTTTTGATTCATTGAAATGGTTTGTGAATATAATTTGAAGCTGTCTAAGCTTTGGATGCTCCATCCCGCTGTCCAGCAGCTCTTGTGTTTTTTCCTTTATTTCGATGAACCTCTTGTTTGAAGAGAGATCCTTGTCAGTCTTTGCCTTTCCATTTTGTATTTTTTCCAGAAAATTCAAAAACGCTACAAGACTCTGTGTTGACAAAAGATTATAAGCATGGTAAAGCTTCAAAATCTTTGAAGTCAATATTATCCCCCTGATAAGGTAATATGTCCTTTTTCCGCTGAACATCTGCCTTTGAAGGCTCTTCTGCAGCATCAGAATAGTAACCCTGTTTATTCTTGCTTTTTGAACGTTTTTAAGAAGGCCTATTT
>JAMDDW010000007.1:3604-12111 GCA_023488405.1 Candidatus Parvarchaeota archaeon
AGAGCAGTCTTTTCACCCACTTATAAGCAGCTTTAAGCTGTTGGCAAGCTCAAGCATCTCCTGCGGAAGATTAACCTTTATCTCTTCTATGTCTTTTTTCTGTATGTAGGGTATGACATCAGGATCATCATCCGATCTTATTTCAACGTTGCTTATCTGCAGGTTACTGCATATTGTTTTTATCTTTTCCCGATCTGATGCGGGAGAAGCTGTTAATCCGAGTATAAGTGGGTGAAAAGACTGCTCTGAATATGTCTTTGCTATCTTTACATAGGAGTAATTTCCTATTGTATGGTGGGCCTCATCAACTATAAGCAGGCTGAAATCCGAGAAATCTATTATTTTTTTAGCCATGTCATTCTCTATTGTCTGAGGGGTTGCAAATATCAGCTGCGCTTCCTCATAGATTTTGCTCCTTTTGCTGCTTGACACCGATCCACTTGCAATTCCCTGAGAGACTGCAAGCAATGAAGAAAACGTCCTGTAGTGCTGATTAGCTAATGGCTTTGTAGGCGCTAGAAAGAGAATCTTTGAAGAGGGGTATTTCTCCAACCTATAGTCAACAAGCATCGCGCTTATTATCGTTTTTCCAAGGCCGGTTGGCAGTACGACAAGCGTGTTACCTGTTTTTGCCGTCTCAAATATCCTGTTTTGATATTCTCTATCTTCTATCTTTTCCTTGAAGAGGGTCATTTACACACTCTCGGCTTTTCCGCTTTTTATCAATATCTGCGCTACATCCTTATCTATTTCTATCACATTCGGGAAACTAAAAGGCCCGTACGATTTATCATTTCTCCAAACAAATTTAGGTATATCAGAAAGTATCTTTATAACGACTTTTTCGCTTTCACTGTCATTGCTCTCTACTTTCTGGAGCTTCTTTGGTTCTATTGATTTTACTTCTGTTATTATCCCAGATTTGTACTGCTTGGAAAGATTAAGTAAGTTGTCAAAAAAGATTATCTCCTTGGAAAGCATGTTTGTCTTTGCCTGCTCGCTGTCAACATCCAGTATTGCCATCCCCGCGATTTTAAGCATCCTCAAGTTTATTATCTGCTCCAACGTTGAGATTGCATTTTTTATCTGTGTTGATATCTCCTCCGATTTTTTCTCATCGTTCATCTTCTTTGCTTCTTCCAATGAGTTCTTGTTTATTGCTATGTATTCCTTCATCTCTTCAAGCATTTCATCATTGAACTTTGTCAATGTCCTATTGTCTTCCTGCTCCTGCCTTCTTATTCTTAGAAATTCGCTGTAAGTTATCATAATGCCTAATAGCTGTCGAAAGTATAAAAATGTTAATATGCATTCTTGAAGCCTGCCATTATTGAGGAGCTTATCCCTGAAAAAAAGCCGGAGATATCCTTAGATAGCGCTGAAGGGCCCACCAAGAACAGATAAACTAAAAGAAGTGTAACGCCTAAAATCACAGCTATAACATAAAACCAGACAGATTCCATGTTATATGCTTGGAACTGTCGGTATGAGTTTGTGTATGGTGCTTGGTGAAAACAAAAAAAGATAGAAGACTATTATCAGTATTAGAATTACTAAGGTTATTATTATAAGCAGTATGTAGCTTTCCACGCCTTTATTATTCATAACCGCTCACGTTCAAACTGTTTGACTTCGATATGAATACCTTAAAAAGATTCGTAAACTTGTATGGCGTAAAAATCTCCAAAAAGATAATAATAAGCAGGATCCCTACAATTATCAGGATTATGTACAGGAAAACACCGCTTACAACACCTTTATTGTTCATATCCCCTTGCCATAAAGCCAACTAAATGAAAAAACGCTTGTCATGTCCTTTGCAATTGTTGAGCCTGCTCCAGTAAATATCAGGCCTATTATTATGCCTGCAAACAAAACTATAATTGCAAGTATTATTGCTATTATCTCGGTTATAGGCATCTGTCCCTTGCTGTTCATAATCAATTCACCGAAAAAGGCGGCTTCCAGTTTAGAAGGCCGGCCCTTCTTTTAGATTCATCATATATGTATGCTGCATCCTTATCGGCAACAAACAAACCGATTTCAAGCGCCCTCTTTATGTCGGATTGTGTAAAACGCTTTACGTTGACAAGCATCTCATATATCTCAGCCTGCTCTCCGGAAAGACTTGCTTTGTGTTTTTCAGTTGATGAAATCGTAGAAAGTGATTTTGAAATGCCGGAAAAATCGTCCTTAAACGCTCTGTAGATGTCCATAAAAGCGTAGTCCTTCTGCGGTTTCTTCTCTTTTTTCTTCTTTTCTTCTTCATCCGCTTCTTTAACGTATTTGTCAAGATCTGCTTGTATAACGCTGAGAGAACGAAAAATGGCCTGATCAACGGCCGCAAATACTGTTTTTTGAATATTTGCAATGTGCGCCTTCTTGTAAAGGTAAAATTCCTCAGGTGTAAAGCAATATGGAAACATGTTGAAATATATTGTTCCTTCATAAGGGGGCTGGAGAGCTTCTTTGCTTGGCTTTTCCTTAAAGTCCATCCTCAATTTTATTGCCATTATTACCAGCGGCCCATATTTTTTAATTCTATCATAAATGAAGGATCTTTTATTCTCTTCATACCCTCGTGATATAAGATTACCGGCTATGCTTTTAGGCTCGACCTTTATAGGTATTTCCGGGCCTTTGTTTTTAAATAATCTGATGTACTCGGCATTGTACTCCTTTGCATATATTGGCTTGCTTCCAATAGCTGTCACAGAAAAGCTTTCATTCTCAAATATGTCAGGCTTGCTTGCACCCTCTATGTATCTACTTGCATTTGTAGCTGTTTTGAGGCCCATCTTTGCAAGCAGCGAAAGATAAGTTGAGCACCAATCAACATATAGGTTAAACGAACCCATCTGGCTCTTAAGGTACTGCAGAAGCATGCTTTTCCTGTTTTTAAGGTCATTGCCATTTATTTCCTTCCATTTTTCATATTCAATGTACCTGTTCTTCAGTATGTTTTTATACTGCTCGTTCCTGTCAATATTCTGTACATCCTTTAGACTTTTGACTTGGTAGAAAACCGACATTATATCAATAAATCCCGGACCACCCTGGCTTTGCGTCGGAGACCTTGAAAGCGCAGAAAGGCTTGCTCCCCCCTTTCTTGAATCAACATTGTCCAAAAACACTCTTTTTAATGCGAGTTCTGCTGCTTCTGCTTTGTCCTTGTCCGTATCTTTTAGCTCGTCATACAAATACAGGTTCCTTTCAAGTTCCTTAAGCTCGTATATTATGGCTATAAGGGATTTCAAAACCGTGTTTATGTTTCCAAGAAGCTGCATTACCCTGTCTTCAAGATTCTTCCTTTTCTCAAAAACCATGTTCATCAAACTAGATAATGAAGAGGGATCCACTGATTCTGCCGTTCTCATAGACCTATAACCCAATGCTCCAAACATCTGCATAACAGAGTAGTACTCCGGCTGGAAATGGTATCTTTTGTATATGTCCTTTGTAAACTTGTAACCTTCAGGATTACCAACGAACCCAGGGTTAGGTATCTCTTCACCAGAGGCATACCTAAAATCAATCTCTCCCCTATAGTGAGAATCGCTGCTAGAAGCCCTTGCTTCCAGCTCATTTATCCATTTTTGTACATAGTTAACGTCTGTTTTTGAGTCATTAAACCTCTTTGCTATCTCGCTTATCTCCCGTATGTTCATAAATCTTATTAGATACTGCTAATTTAAATAATGTTATATATAAAAATTGCGCGTTATGAAGAAAACATGTCATTTTATACCAAAAAACTGACAAATTGAAAAAATTAGCAAAGACTTATAAATAATCAGAGCCATAATCACATAAATGGAGGTACTATGCACCAAACAGAGAACATAAATCCGATAGAAGCAACTTTAAACAAGCTTTTTTCGACAATAGACGCACTTTCGTCTAAAATAGACGAGCTTAATGAGAGAGTAGATTACATGGGCTCATTTATAGGTCTTGAAATCGGCGAAGGCGAAAACGCAGAGTCGGTTGAACCGCCAGGACAGCTTGCAGGTTTGTCCTTTGATGTCTTAAACAAGGTCCTCCCCTCTAAGGATGCAAACTCGATAAGGGCATATTTTTTAAGAGTCTTGAGCCTTTTCAGAAGATACATAAAATCAATCGTAATATTTGGCAGCTCAAAGACAAAAACCGGCATGACAAGCACTTCCGACATAGATGTAGCATTTATAGTAGACGATACAGATATACAAAAATTCACGCTTGAACAGCTAAGAGACAGGTTATTCGCAAAGATGGCTGAAATAGCAAGAGATTTTTCAGATAAAATACATGCACAAGCATACCCTCTTTCTGAATTCTGGGGTTCAATAATAAAACCAAATCCGGTTATACTTACCTTGTTAAGAGATGGCGTAGCGGTCTATGACACCGGCTTCTTTGTTCCAATACAGATGTTGTATAAAACAGGAAATATAATACCCACTATAGAATCAATAAACGCCAACGTAGAAAATGCAGAAGGGCTCATAATGCTTGCGGAAAATGTATTGACTACAAAGCTAAGCCTAGATCTTTACAATTCTGTAGTTGCAGCTGGTCAGGCTTTATTGATGGAATATGGGTATCTGCCCCCAGTACCAAAACAGGTTGCTAAGGAATTGGAAGATATAGCGGTAGCAAAGGAAAAAGTGCTTACGCATGAAGATGTAGAAAAGGTCGATGGTGTAGTGAAGTGGTTTAAGAATATAGACCACGGAGAAGTCAAGGAAATCACCGGCGAAGAATTCGACAAAAAGCTGAAAGACAGTAAATACATTGTAGAGAAAATAACCTCTATAATAGAAAAACTTAGGGAAAAGAAGGGAGAAACAAAACCTGTAATAGACAAAGATTTATTAAAGCAAACTGATAAGGAAATAAAGGACAAATATCTACAAAAGGAGGAGTGATATGGCAAAACTTTTATCATACAGAAGGGGAAGAAAGACGCAAAAAGTTAACCAAGCAATAGCAAGCATAGACAAAGTGAACAGCAGAGAAGAAGCAAAAAAATTCATAGGAAAAAAGGTTGAGATTGCGTTCTCCAAGTCATCAATAAAGGGTGTAATAGTGAAAGCACATGGCGGAAGGGGAAAGGTCGTAATAAGATTCAGAAGGGGACTTCCCGGCCAAGCGATGAACCAGGAGATAAAGCTTTCTTAGTTTATCTCAAACGCACCGTATCTAAAAGATCTTGGAAGCTACCAGTTATCCTAAAGCCCTTCGGAGATAACACTGTTTTGTCTTTGAACTTAGACATGGGCAATTCGGGTTGCTTTAGAAAGGAAGATATTTCACTTGTGGTGTAGTAAGAGAAAACATCTAATTCCCTTGAAACCGCTGTAAGGTAGTCTGACAATTTTACAAGGGAACCTGCTGACATGTTTATTTTGTTTTCTTTTATGGCGGAAAGCATAACATTTACATGTCTTTTGCTGTATAGGGAGCCAAGCCATAACTCCCCTATCTTGTGCATTTTAGAGCCACAGTATCTACATTTCACTGTGGCATTGATCTGCCTGGCAGGGCACTTGCTGCATTGGTATGCATAACCAATGCTTTCTTTCATCTTAGAAGTCGTTGACCTAAAGTAGATTCTTATGAAGTTGCCTTCAAAATTGAAAAGCAGGGGAAGAAGAGAAATAGAGTGCTTTGCAGCGGTTTCAAAAACCTTCTTTATAAGTATCCGTATACCAAGTTCATTGCTGTATGCAGTCTTAAGCGAAACTGAGTTATATTTCCGTTGGCATGCCTTCTGTGCACTGCCCATAAGCGCTGCTGTATCTGTTGCGCTCACGGCCAGTATGCCTCCTTTCTTAAGCAGTTCCAATGCGGAATCAAGATAAAAAACTGGAGAGCCAAATGGATCTATGTCTATATAATCGTATTTTTTACTGGCTTTAAATGATGCCGCATCTGAGCTCGTTACAACCTTGTCAATTCCAGAAAGTTTCTTCTTGTTTATTTCTAAGTTCCGTTCTATGATTTCCTTGGACTTTATGTCATTGAAGTTAAATGAAGAAAACTTTCCCGTTTCAATACATAACCTTAAACCTCGAATGCCGCTGCCTGAAAAAAGTTCCAAACCCGCGGAATTTTCATGCATTAAAGAGGAAACCAGGAGAACGTTAAGGTCCCTATCGAACTTCCTTTTAGGGTTAAAAAATACTTCTGCTTTTTTAAGCTGTTTATCTTCCGCAAAAAACCCAACTTTGCCCTCTTTAAAAAAATCCATACTAATAACAAGGTATGCAAATGTTTAATAAGGTTTTTAGTTATACCGCATTAATCATCTATCTTAAACCTTTCCTTAAGATTTAGGACCCTGTAAAGCTCTTTGTACCTGTTTCTTATCGTGACTTCGGTTATACCTGCAGCCTTCGCAGCATCTCTCTGTGTCTTCTTTTCTTTGTTTATCAGAGTTGCAACATAAAGCACTGCCGCTGCTATGCCCATTGGGCCCTTTCCGCTTGTAAGCCCTTTATCTTCTGCTTCTTTAAGCAGTTTTACTGCGTCCGAAACAGTTTTGTTCGAAACTCCTAATTCAGAAGCAAATTTGTAGATGTAATCGCTTGGCGATGTTGGGAGTATTTTTATCCCAAGTTCTCTGCAAAGCAGTCTATAGGCCTTTCCAACCTCTTTTCTTTCGACTTCAAATGTATCCGAAATTTCATCCAATGTTATAGGCCTATTGTGTTTCCTTGCAGCAGCGTAAAGTGCCCCTGCAATTACGCTTTCCATTGACCTGCCCCTCACCAATCTTCTTGTTATGGCTTCTCTGTACATCTTTGCCGCTTCTTCCTGTATTATATTTGAAACGTGTAAACGATTGCTTGCGTGCCTTAATTCTGTAAGTGCAAACTTTAAATTCCTTTCATATGCAGTTGAGATTCTTGGCTGCCACTTCCTTAATTTATAGAAAGTTCTTCTGTTTGCATTAGAAAGTTTTATGGACTCGCTTGCCTTTCCTATCACAGTACTTGTACCTTTATCATATTTTGCATAACTTAATGGAGAACCCATTCTCCCTTTTCCTTCATCTCTTTCGTCTTCAAAAGAACGCCATTCCCTGCCGTAATCTATCGTATCACTCTCTATTACATATCCACAGTTCTGACAGACTAACTCGCCGGTAGTCTTATCATAGATAACTGCATCGCTTCCACAGGAAGGACATTTAATATTATACTTGCTTGTAACCACTTTCATAAGATTTATATAGTATGATACTAACTAGTATTTAAAGCTTTCGTTTTGCAGTAATTTGCCAATAAAATTTGTTTATTATCACTTCTGGGAATATTCTTTGGAACCTTTATTTTGAAGACGTATGCTATAATACTTGTGATCCCTGCGATCAGTAAGCCTATGCCCACCCCTTTAAAATATAATTTGTCCGTAAGATATGAAAATAAGATAAATACCGCGCTTAAAACTAATTCAAAAATGATAAGCACAATATCGAGCCGTTTCAAAAGCCTAATTCTCCATTCTGGCCAGACAACATCCTTCCAGTTTAGCATAATTTTATATTAATTATATACTAAATTTCTGTCTTATTAAGATTTTTGAATTGGGCAAACCACTTATACAGGAATTCTAAAAATACAACATAAAAGACCTTGTAGATCAAGGAACAGTTATGCATGTAGACGAATAATCGCCTGAATTATTTGGGTAAATCTCTATAATATAACGATTCGGCGCACTTGACTGCAGAGTAACAGTTCCGGAAGCGTATCCTATATCCGTGGGAGAAGTTGAACCCATAACACTGGTTATATATTTCTCTCCCGCAGAAAAAACGGTTAGATTAAAAGATGAGCTTTTCAAGCCACCAGAATAATTATAAAAACGCAGATTATAAAAAAGAGTGCTTGAAGAGAGAGAGTAGGATTGCTGGATATATGCTACTGAAAAATCAAGACCGATTATAGCACTGCCATTTTCGCCTCTTACGAATGCATCAAAAGTTCCTCCCGATAAAGGAAGCATCCCCGATACATTTTCTGCAGGTTTTGACACACCTAATTCAGTAGTGGTCTGCAGCTTTATTATGTCACCGCAAAAGAAGGAATACTGTGGCTGAAGCAAAGAAATAGTAATGGGGAAGGTCTGCATGGACCCAGGGCCCTGTGAAGCGACGTAATTAACTTCATTTGCAAGATTGTTTGCAGTAGTGGTTATCTGACTGGCTGAGGAACTTAAAGCAAATGAACCATAAAAAAGCATAACATATATTACAAACGCGGCGATAATGCTTATACCGATGCCTATTATTATTACGTATTCTGTTGAATACTGACCTTTTTTAATATCTGACATAAATATTAATATTGGTCATTTAAGTATTAAATATTGAATGGTATCCAACAATAAAATAAAAATAGCAATATTTATTCCCTGGATAAAAAGTAAGGGAGGAGTTGAAAGAGCTATTCTTAGGATTGCAGGGGACAAAAATTATGAGACGGATATTTTCACTTTTTTTTATCTTTGGATAGTTT
>JAMDDW010000030.1:0-11446 GCA_023488405.1 Candidatus Parvarchaeota archaeon
AGCTTTCAGGATTCAACATACAAAACAAAAAAACGGTATTTAAAATTCGTCGATGCTATTGAAAAAAAAGTATCTGAAATGGGATACATTTCGTCTAGTTTCTCTAATGAAGAACAGGAGATACGCACACTAAGATGGCTGGTCGGGTTTAATTTTGCCAGAGAAACTCTGCAAAATAAACAATGCCAGTAAAACATGTTTAGTTTAGCCTTTTGATTTTATCAGAATAATCTATTAAGTATGGGCTCGACGGGATTTGAACCCGCAACCACTCGGTTAAAAGCCGAATGCTCTGACCTAGTTGAGCTACGAGCCCTCAAAATAATACTATCTATTATGTTTTTTTGTTTATAAATATGCAGTCCGTTTTTCAAGAACTACTTTTATCTTTTTCGTGTTTTTCTTTATTTCTATGTAATCACTGTTTTCAAACCTTGAAGAGCAGATATGCAAATAGCCGTTTGAAGTTTTTATTGTAACAAATGGTGGGAAAGCATATGAACCATCACCATTGTCATGCATGTAATCCATAGGCTCTATTTTTTCTTTTTCGCTTCCTTTGACCTTTATAATCACAGTATCGTTTGAATACTCGGTTTCTTGCAATTTGAACTTCTCCTTGAAATGCGGCAGAACCAGATAAGTCTTTTTCGGAAAACGGCCGTAATCCATTAAAAAAGGGCTGACTCCAAGGAAATCAATAGGTTTACCGTAAAGTTCTTTTAACCCTTCAACTTCTATGTCTCTTTCTGCGGGTTTATCAATGTTTCTAGGATTAATTAGACTTTCTAGTTTTTCTCCCATATCTACCTTTTGAATACTATAAATTTAACTCTTTTTATTTGCGTTGAAATATTTAAATACAAGTTAATATCTCCTTTTAAAAAGGGCTGAAACATACAAAGAAGGAAATAGTTTGGATGAATTATTGAATGCAATAATCAATATACCAAAAGGGGATATTCAACTTATTAAAAATGGATCTATCTCAGAATATATATATAATAAGTGGTAACTCTAATGACATAAAAATTAATAATATGGAATTTTATCAAAGAGGGCGATTTTAATAAATGGCAGGGTATATTCGATGCTTGAAGAAAAGGCAGTATATAAAGCTTTTATACTGTTAAATTCTTAGAATACTATTCTTTAAAATATATGGAAGCTACTGAGAATAATGAAGAATCGCATTTCTTCATAATTAGGGTTACGATAGGAAGAGAGATGCAAGCCTTGGATAGGCTGGAATCGCAGCTTGTAAGGGTTAAGGGCATCTATTCTGTGATAAAGCCGTATTCGTTGAAAGGTTACTTAATAGTGGAAGCGGATTCTAGAGACAGCGTATCAAATTTGATATACAACATAAAGCACATCCGTGGAATAATGAACAAAGAACTGTCAAAAGACGAAGCATTAAAAACAATAGAGAAGAAAAAACAGAAAATAGACATAAATATAGGGGATGTAGTAAAAGTCCTTTCAGGTCCGTTCAAGGGAGAGACAGCAACTGTTAAGGCCGTAAACAAGGAAAAGGAAGAATTAACAGTAATGTTTTTAGAGTCAGCAGTTCCTATAAATGTTAATATTAAAATATCAGATGTGTCTACAATAAAAAGCGAAGGAGAAAACAAATGAAAACTAAAGTAAAGATTGTAGTGGAAGGAGGAAAGGCTACGCCTGCTCCACCTTTGGGACCGCAGCTTACAATGCTGGGTTTGAAACCACCAGAGGTAGTCAAGAAAATTAATGATAAAACAAAGGATTTTGCGGGGATGAAAGTGCCCGTAGAAATAGAGATAGACAAAGCAACAAAGGAATATGAGTTAAATGTATTGATGCCCTCCGTTTCGCAGCTGCTTATAAAAGAGGCTGGTTTGGAAAAAGGTTTCGGCGACAGGAAGGACTCCGCTTCTATATCATTTGAAAAAGTGAAGAAAATAGCAAAGGACCATTCACAGTATTCATTGGCAAAGACGGAACAAGGTTTAATAAATGAAGTTTTAGGTTCATGTTTAAGCCTTGGCTTAAAGGTTGACGGAAAGGATCCAAGAGAATTGATAAAGAAGGTGTAAAATGATTTTTGGTTTGGACCAGATACTTGCTTTTTTAGAGAGCAATAGCTATTCTGCTATTTTTGTACTGATGTTTCTGGAATCGGTTATACTGCCAATACCTAGCGAGGTAGTGCTTCCGTTTACCGGCTTTCTAATTGCAATAGGGAAAATCAATCCCTACCTAGGGTTTAGCGATGCAGTAATAGCTTCTATACTCGGCAGCTTAGTGGGTTTTCTTCTTGGCTATTTTCTCGGAATAGAAATATTTATGAGGTACTCCAAAAAGCTCGGCTTTAAAGACTTAGAGTATGAAAAAGGCATAAATTGGATAAAAAAATATGGTGATTATTTTGCTTTCTTCACAAAGCTTTTGCCTGCAATCCGTTCTATAGCAGGCATTATCTGTGGTGCCTTTAAGATGGACATAAAAAAGTTCATAGCTTATTCTTCAGCAGGCGTTTTGATTTGGTCAGGTTTTCTTGTCTACACAGGTTATTACCTTTCTAATAATTGGGAAGCAATAGCAAATATCTTTGAAAAAGCAGGGGTTTACGTTGCAGTAATATTCGTCCTTTTCTTCTTGTTTTATATCTTCAGAAATAAAATAGCTTCAATTTTAAGGATGAATAAGAAGAAATAATAGGATATATAAATTTTCAGGATTTCAAAAAAGTTGATATAAGGACCGGTAAGATAATAAGCGTAGAAGACCTTCCGAATGCAAAAAAGCCGGCTTATAAGCTAAGGATAGATTTCGGGGAAATGGGAATAAAAAGAAACAGTGCGCAGATTACTAAGCTGTAAAGGAACGAAGATTTAATTGGAAAGCAGATTTTATAAGCAAATAAGAGAGTCAGATCCCGACAAAAAATTTGCGGTTATAAAATAGAAATAAATTGATAGATATTAATAAATTTTGCAACATTATAAGTTTATCTGAGATAAATTGTTTATATAAGCTGTATGGTGAGCTGACAGAGCGGCTATGTATTCGTCTGCAAATGACAAATGCTGTCTAGCATTGTGAAATATGGCCGTTAACGAAGTAGGCGCGTTCAACTCGCGCGCTCACCTTCAAATTTAAAATATTTATATGATGGGCGTATTAAGGCAAAACTATGGACAAAGAAGAAAAGATAATAGAACAGGAAGCTGAAAAGAATTCAGACGAAGTTCTAAAGGAATACTACGGGAATGAAGGCAATTGATTTTTTAATTTGTTTTTAATTTTTCTAGCTCTTCATATAGCTTTTTGGTTCCGCTCATTCCCAACCTGAATTCCTTAGGGTCTAACTGTTTCTCAGATGCTTTCAACAAATTTAAAACCTGCTCGTATAAACGTATCCCTCCCGAAGCCTTTATTCCAGTCTTTGAGCCTAGTCTTTTTATCGTCTCGGCCATTAATTTGACGTTTTCGGCGTCTGCGCCTATCTTATTGCCGAGTGAAGAGGCGTATTCGGGATCAGCAAATCCCGTGTTTGTCTTTATAAAATCTGCTTTTGAACCACATACTATCTCATAGAGTTTTTCCTTTTCCTCTTTTGTAAGGTAAGCATCTTCTACAATGAATTTTATAACAATGTTGTTTTGATGTGCTGTATCAACAAGCTTATTTACATCCTTTTGAACCGCATTGAACTTTTTCGATTTAACATAACCCATTTGGATGACAAAATCAACTTCATTTACGTCTTTGGCTAGAGATTTTAATATCTTTATCCTCGCATTTGTTGCCAGCACTCCCATCGGGAAATCAGCAGTAACTGTTATCTTAAGAGGGTAATTCTTCTTTGTTATGTATCTCTTAGCGGTCTTCGCAAACAAAGGCTGTATGCAAACGCCGTATGTTTTTAATTCAGCAGCTTCATCTATTAGCTTTTTTATTTCCTTCTCCTTTGCATAAGGTTTAAGCAACGTGTGGTCAACCACGTTCATTATTTTTTCTATATCGGTTTTTTCCATGTGGTTTATACAATTTTTAAGGATTTAAGTTTTTAACTTATACTTTAGCCAGAAAACAGTTACCACTTACAACGTCCTTTAATTTGATAAAATCACCCGAAAGTTTAATCCAAGTACTTTTTTGTTATTACAAACGTATTCGGTAAATCAGCAATGAAATAGCCATTCTCGCTTATCTTTTCACGCAATAAATCTGCTTCTACGAACTGTTTTTGCTTTTTCTTCTGTTCTCTTTCCTCTGCCAAAGCAATTATTCCTACTCTAAAGTTTTATTTGAATAATCTGGTACATTTACAATGGATTGTGCTCAGATACTTTATAAGAATAGAAAACGCACTTAGAATATTAGTAGTTGAGAAATTAAGAGAAAAAGTCGAAGAGGATGAGTACTTAACTAAACTATAGGCTAGGCGCAATTTACAATTAGGTGAGGGTCTGACTTTGGAAAACTGTCTGATACAGATAGAAAAGAATAATGAATTATTTCGGGAACGGCTATGTTGGGATGAAACAATATACAAAAATTTATTGGAGATTTATCTCAACTAATAGCCTATAGAAATAAAATATACCCTGGTAGAGAGACTGTTACAAATATTTACGGCGATGATTTACCTTCTATTATAAATTTCTTAAAAAGTAAACTATCCGTAAGTTAAATTATTGTTGGATCTAGTGTCTTTGTCTATAATGTCGAGTTTTTGTTTATAAAGTCAATTGGGTTAGTCTCGTTTTATTTGAGATAAACCTTGCCAAACCAAATTTCGAAATACGAGTTAGACCGGCTAAATTTGAACCAGATTTATTCTATGTAAATAAATTTATGAAACTTATCGAGAAATAACTATTCTTATTTAAAGATGTTTTTAATTTCTTCGTAACCATAAAAATTTTTAGTTATATTTTAGATATGATCTAGTGCAGAACTTCAAATGCTAAGGAGCCATTTCCACAGAGGGATGAATTTAATCTTTTTGCCTTTTACTGTTTCCACTGTTTCATAGTCCCAGGTTATGACTAAAAGGTCATTGCACTTAAGCTTTACGGCCCCGTTTAATAAATTTTCTGTTTCTCTCTTCTTTATTTCATCTTTACTCGATGCATATGTGACTTGTATTAGATTTGAAACCTTATTTTTTTCTACTTTAACAAAATCTATTTCATAACTGACATCGCTATAATACAGCCTATCATTCTGCGTGTTTCTACGCTTTAATTCTATAAACACTGCATTTTCCATCACCCTTCCTATTTCGGCTTTAAGATTTAACATCGTAGACGCTATCCCCCAGTCGTTTAAATAGGTCTTTGGTATGCTTAGTTCAGATTTCTTGCTAGAAAAATTGAACTTCTTCAATTGAAACGAAAAATATGCATCCTCCAATAAGGAAACATAAGAATAAAGTGTTTTTTTGCTTACTTTCTGCCCGCTGCCTTTCAGAGCTTTATACATACTGTGTATTGATGCTTGTTTCGAAAAGGAAGTTATCAGCGATTTTATTACAAATCTAATTACACTTATATTTTTTATTCCAAATCTTTCCACTATATCCTTGAAGATTATCAAGTCAATATAATCATTATAGAATTTTGATGAAATTTGTGGGTTTATTGCAACGTCTGGAAGGCTTCCTGTAACCAAATACATTGATAACTCATGCAGTATCTTATTTTTCATAGAACTTGACAAGGGCGTTTTTTTATCATAAGTAGTTCCCTTAAAAAATAAATATTCTTTAAATGACAAAGGATAAACAAAGTAGGTTAATGTTCTGCCTCTTAAAGCTGATGCTATTTCTTTGCTTAGAAGTTTTGACGAAGAGCCAGTTATTATTATTTTAAAGAGCTGCTTTTCGTGTAATGAATAAATGGCTTTTTCCCAACCATCCACTACTTGCGGCTCATCCACATATACAAAAGAGGGCATTACCCCATATATCTGCTGGTGCACATTTAAGGCATCAAATATGTCTTTGTTCTTAAAGCCATCAAGATCTACGTCTTCCAAGTTCAAGTACAAAAAGTCCGAATCCTTTAATTTTAGCTTATTTAACAAAAAGTCTAGTACACTATATGTTTTACCAGTTCTTCTAGCACCAACTATTACCGTTACAAATTGCTTTGAAACTTCAAAATTTGTCTGTCTCTCTTTAACTGTAAGCAATCTTACTTCCTCTTTCTTATTTATAAGATACTGCTCAATCAATCCGCGTTCCATATTAAATAAAGAAATACTAACTTTAAATAGTTTCTCATAGGGGGAAACTATTTATTTATTATTTCCCCCTGCAAATTACATTAATAAGCGACATAATTTACATATCATTGTCATAGTGGGGGATAATAACCATAATTTTGATGGAACCTATAAAAATGCAGCAATTGCCTGGGCAAATCCGATTTAGAGAAAGTATGACGAGAGATTAAAATCTAGAATTTATTGATTTATCGTTCCATTGCTTATTTAGATATTTCTAAAATTCAATCTAGGTACTTCTTTGTTATTACAAACGTATTCGGTAAATCAGCAATGAAATAGCCATTCTCGCTTATCTTTTCACGCAATAAATCTGCTTCTACGAACTGTTTTTGCTTTCTCTTCTGTTCTCTTTCCTCTGCCAAAGCAATTATTTCCTGAGGTATTTCATATGCTAGGTATACCCCTAAAAAATCGTTCATCTTGCCGATTGCAGCGGAAAGCATTAAAAATTCTTTATTGTCAACTTTTGCTTTCTTTGTTTTTTCATCAGCTAAATCAAGCAGTGAAAGGAAATGCTGCAAAGATTCATGCGTGTTTAGGTCGTTGTTCACAGCTTCTTTGAATAACTCAATTTCCTTATCTATTTTCTGTTTTGTCTGTATCCTTGAATAATTGTCTTCTTTTTCCTCGTATTTTTCTACTTTGATCAGCGCTTTTATTGATAGATCTATCTTTGCCAGTAGTTTTTCATACTTTCGCAGGTTTTCAAAGTTGAAGTCTAATTTATTTCTATAATGGCTGTCGATTACCATTAACCTGAAAGACAATGGATTAAAGCCCTGGCTTTCCAAATCCCTTAAAGTATAAAAATTATTCAAAGACTTTGACATTTTCTGGTTGTTTACAAGCAAGTGTTCTGCATGCAGCCAGTAATTGACGAACTTTTGTTTGCTGTAGCTCTCGCTTTGCGCTATCTCGTTTTCATGGTGAGGAAATATCAGGTCTACCGCTCCGCAGTGTATATCAATTGTTTTACCAAGATATTTCATGGACATAGCACTGCATTCAATGTGCCATCCCGGTCTTCCTTTTTTCAGCTCGCCTTTCCAGTAAGCCTCTCCATCATTTGCATCCCAATATTTCCACAATGCAAAATCAGATGCGTTTTCTTTGTCATACTGGTCATTCTTTATTCTTGAATAGATGCCGTCAACCTTCATTCCAGAAAGTTTGCCGTAATTCTTGAATTTTGAAATATTGAAGTATATGCCGTCTTGAGCTTCATAAGCATAGCCTTCTTTTACCAATTTTACAATGATCTTCTGCATTTCATCGATGTTGTCAGTAGCTTTTGTAATCCTTGTATCCATGTCCATGTTCAATTTATTTAGATCTTCTATAAAGTACTTGGTATACATTTCAGTGTATTCCTTTAAAGATACCTTGCTTTCAATAGCCCCTTTTATGGTCTTATCGTCTACATCTGTGATATTCATAACATGCTTTACTTTGTAATTATTGAGTTTAAAAGCTCTTTTAACTGTATCATAGAATATGAAAGTCCTTAGATTTCCAATATGTACATAATTGTAAACTGTTGGTCCGCAGGTATACATTGTAACCTTTTCTCTTTCTAAGGCTTTGAAGTTTTCTATTTTCCTGCTTAAGCTGTTGTATACCTTCATAGAGAAAATAGGCGATTTTTATATAAATATAAGTATTAGTATCTAGACTATAATAAGTTAGAATTAAATAATAAAAATTACATAAGTTGCATATGATGTTGGGAAAAAGTGGAAGATATATTGGAGGTTTGCTTCTATTTGTAGGATTGCTGTTATTTACAGTGATATTAGCCGGCTTTTTATCCGGATTCTTATCGCATTCTTTTGCGCAGAACGCCGTTCCAAAGATAGTTAATTATACCGTTCAGCAGGACCAGCTAACCAGCGTAATAACTCCTGTAAATACGAGCAAGCTTATCTCAACAGTAACTCCCGCTCTTAATTCAAAGATATCCTATATAAACTGCGGTATGGGCTGTTTTGCATCCTCTTTTGTGAAAAGCTTAACTGGGATAAGTATACCTATGAACAACGTTGATATTTACCATTATGAGCTGCTTTCGATTGCACTTGCTATTATAGGAATAGTTTTGATATTCTTCTCGTACCAGAAAGAGAAAAAGTTAACGGCTGTTGGTAAAAACGTAATATCAATGGCAATAATATCATTGGTTATTTTTTACATTCCTTTTGCTTATATAATACCTTTTCTTCTTTCCTTTACAGTTTCTTCTTTTTCATTGAAGATACCTTCATCGATATTTTCTACATTCACCGGAACTTTGCTATTTATTGATATTGCATTTATCATAATAGGAGCAATTCTTCTTATAACGGCGGCAATAATAACTAGGGCTAGAAAGAATCCCGTTCAAAGCACAGGAACTAAGCTGATAATAACCCAGAAATAAATATCATTTCTGCAGGAATAAAATATTCCTTTTTTATTGAAAATTCATTAAGGCTATTAATTTTAAACTTTTTGTGCCTAGTTAACATTTACCTTAAAAAATTTAGTTATTTTTATTAGTCATTAAGTTCTAAATTGAAGGTTAGTAAAGTACCTTTTGTAATAATTAATTCTCCTAACATAGCTTTTTTATTATACCTAATAACGAAGGTTCTTTTATCTCTGGTTATTTTTATATATATCTAAACTTATCATTTTTGATAAGTTCAATGACATAGCGAAATAGGAAACCCTGCTTTTTTAATTTATGACTTTAGAATGTATCTTA
Source organism: Candidatus Parvarchaeota archaeon (assembly GCA_023488405.1). Classification (GTDB taxonomy): domain Archaea; phylum Nanobdellota; class Nanobdellia; order Parvarchaeales; family Parvarchaeaceae; genus Parvarchaeum. The sequence continues at coordinate 9,023 of JAMDDW010000030.1, forward strand.
GTTATTTTATGCTCAAAGCACAGAAGTAGTTGAATTTTGTGCTTATGATTGGCTTAGCAAATTAAACAGGTTTAAAATTAATATCTCATTCGAGATATATTTATTAACATTTAAATAGCAAATATACCTACTAAATTAATGAGAAATTATGAAAATAATATATCCTATTTAGATAAGATGAGGGTATACACATCTAAGTTGATTAAATTAGGTTCTATAAAACGTCAAATTAGTATGGTCAAATATATAAGTAATTTCTGGGATTATTACCTAATACGGTTAGGGTTTTTAAAAAGCTGTGTGATAAACTTTAGAGATAATGAGAATATTGAATTCTCCAATGATAAACTGCTAGATTTGTTTGATTTACGTTTTATTACGATTTTAAGAAAAGAAGGTTTTAGTGTAAGTAAAATAAAGAATAAATTTTTAGTAAGATCAGATAATATAAAATTTATAGCAAATAATATATCTGAGCTATCTGTAATATTAGAAAATTTTATAGAAAACCAGTACGATTGGCTTGATGCTAAAGATAAAAAAGTTGTAGATATAGGAGCAAATATAGGAGATACCGCAGTTTATTTCTCAAAAGTTAAAAAAGCAAAGAAGGTGATAGCATTTGAGCCGTATCCATATTCATATAATATTGCCAAAAAAAACATTATTCTAAACAAACTGAAAAATGTTGTTATTCTTAATCAGGGTGTTGGAAATAAGGAAACATTTATAAGAATAAAAGGTGGTTTTGTTAATACAGGGAGTAGTGATTTGAAAAGTTTTGATAGTGGAAAGAAAATTAAGATAGTTACTTTGAAAGACATAGTTAAAAAATATAAGATAGAAAATGATATATTAAAAATGGACTGTGAGGGTTGTGAGTATTCAATTATTTTAAATGCAGACAAGGAGACTTTAAGGAGTTTTGATCAAATCATGATAGAATGTCATTATGGTTATAAAAACATAGAAAGGAAGTTAAAAGAGACTGGATTTGAAGTATCTCACTCAAAAGTTCATTATTCCTATAATAAATCTGCAGAAAATCCTGTAATGTATATTAATCTTGTAAAGGCAAAATTAATCTAAATAATAAACTTGTTGTAAGTAATTTTCTTATTATCTATTTTTTCTATTTAATCTAGTTTTATACACTTTTATATAAAAGATTTATAGTAATTCTTATGGTAAGTTTGGCTATAAGCGATGTTACGATAAACTTTTTTTACGGTGGAGGGCAGTTATTTCTTTAGAGTTATATCTCAGTTTAAAGGATATGTATAGCAAATGTTATCCAATAGATATAATTGAGAAAGATAAAGTATAAACCAACCTCTTAATAAGTTAGCTTTATTTTTTTAAAAACAGGAATTTGCGCAGGGTTATCTCTCACATAATAAGAAGTGCTAAGCTAGTAGATTTCTTCAGATGGTTTTAATAAGAAAATTACTTACAACAAGTTCGGGACATACTCCATCAGATATACTTACACAAGAAAGTGAAATTTATCTAAAAAAATTAGATTTTTAATAAAAAAGTCGAATAAATACAAAATAGTGGCATTGAACAAAAAAGAGTATATTGATTTGGCAAGGATATTTGGTAGAGATAAACTAAAATTGATTTATAATGGTATCCATCCATTAATTTAAGTAATTTTATTAAAAGGGATTTTACAAATAAATTGGTGATCCTATCCCTAGGCAGATTAGCCGAATTACAAAAGCAGATTTCTAAGTTGATTTTAGCAGCAAGTAAGATAAGAAATAAAGATTTTATCATTATAATAGCTGGAACAGGTCCCGATAAGGATTACTACATTAAGTTAACGAAATTTCAAGGTTTAAGCGATAAAATAATTTTCACAGGTTTTGTGACAGAAGATGTTAAAATTTCTTTGTATAAGGTAGCAGATGTTTTTGTTCAGCCATCACAAAACGAATCATTTGGTTTAACAACTTTAGAGGCTATGCATTATGGGGATATTTTACTTGCGACTAAGAATAAAGGTTCTGTGGAAATTATTAATGATAAAAGAGATGGTTTGTTTATTAAAGTAGATCCTACAGACATAGCTGAAAAGATAAATTGGATTGCTAGTTTAAAAGAATCCGGGCGTAATACTTTGAAACAGAATGCAATTAAGAAATCTAATTATTTTAACTATGATAAAATGCTTTCAGGGTATATTAAACTTATAGAAGAATTGGCTAATTAATATAAAAGTAAATCTCTATGGCATTTCGATATTTATGTTATAATTGTTTTTTATACTCAAAATTTTCTTTAATTGAATGTGTTTTAAAGTTTTTGTAATAAATTAACCCTTCTTGCTAATAAATTTTGAAGTTAATAATTTAATATTTAGTAAATATTGAATTCTAATGTAATTATTAGATGTTTTAATTTTTACTAGGCTTATTC